>CAYTEC010000018.1:0-23594 GCA_964436745.1 uncultured Dehalococcoidia bacterium
CTGTCTAGCATGGTGGTGGCACCCCCGACTTCGTGCTGATGTACGCGAGAACCTCTTTCAACTGCCTGAAGTAGACCTGATCCCCCGTCTGCACATGACTGACTCGCCAGCGCCACTCCGGATTGGTCTCTTCTTCCTGCGGCTCCAGCCACACGGTCATGACAAACGACACCGCCTTCGCCCCACGCTCACTGCTGATGGCGTGCCTCGCTCCCTTTTGTGAATTCTTTCTCGCATGACGGTCTTTCATTTCCCTTACAAGCCTACGCCCAAACTGCTCTCCGTGGCCGTCCTCCCCACACTCCCTGCGTTGTGCGACACCGCCGCGAGACCGCCCGCACCGCGTCGCGCAGACACGGACCGGGCACGCCACGCCCGGCGCTCAGGCCGGCTCCGAGACCTCCCAAGGACGCTCGCACCGCGCCATGGCGTGAAGATCCTCCATGTGGCGAATCCCACGGGAGATGGCGATTCGGTCATTCGTCAGCGAGGCGAATGCCTCGAAGTTCGCCCGCGATTCGGCACGCCTGCCGCCACACCATTCGGAGCATTCCCGCGCGAGGTAGGCCCCCGGTAGGTGCGGCTGTAGGGCCACGACCCTCTCGAAGTCGTCAAGCGCATGTTGGAAACGGTAGAGCCGGAAGTTGGCCGTGGGCCACCCTGGGGGACGGCCTCGTGGGGGTCGCTGGAAGCGAGGGCCTGACGCGCCTCCCCAGCCGCCCCATCCAAAGCGCCGTTGGCGGTTTGCGGCCGCCCATCGGTCTGCGGCGTCGTCGTGGCCTCGCAGGCGCCGAGCACGGCGATCCCAGCCGCTACGAAGCCACATTGGAGCAGCAGCAGCCTCCAGCCGCGCGTCCGGTTCTCTGCCACGCTCCCTCCCGAACCCAGGGAAAGGGGGTACGGCCGCCCCGAGGTTCAGGGATGCCGGTCCTCATGCATAGCGGCTGGGACTTACGCCCGGCTTGCACGGACGGGCCGAACGGGGCGTGGGGTAAAAACAAAGGCGCCCTCATTGGGCGCCTCCGGGCGGCGGTGGAAGAGCGGCCTCAGCTGAAGCTGGTCTTGCGAATCCGATCGTACAGTCGCTGCGTTTCCGGCAGCGGGTCCACTCCCAGCTCCCGGCGGAGCATCTCGCGGCACGCATTGTACTGCCGGAGGGCCTCGTCGGGCCGCCCGGCTTGCCACAGCGTACGCATCAGCTCCTGGTGGACCCGCTCACGCAGCGGGTCGATTCTCAGGCTCTGCCGATAGCGACGCACGCTCTGCTCGAAAACGCCGGTCTCGCGGTCGCGATCTGCCAGCTTGCCAAGGACATCGAGGCAGGTCTCTTTCAGGTGCTCCCGAGGCTCCAGACACCATTCGGCGTACGGGGTATCCTCCAGGAGGTCGCCACGGTAGAGATCGGCGGCCGCTCGGAACACATCGGATGCCCCTTCGGCGTCGCCCTCCCGCTCCAGCCGCTCGCCAAGGCTAACGTGCTCACGGAACTCCGCGACGTCCAGCCGGTAGGGCGCCTCGGGGCTCAGGCAATAGCTGTCGCCGTCGCTGCGGATGAAGACCCAGCCGGAGCCTCGCCGCTCGGGCTCCACCATCTGCCTCAGCGCATGGATTAGGACGTACAGTCGGTTCGTGGCGGCGTCCGGGTCCGTCTCAGGCCACAGCCATTCCGTGAGAACTTCTCGCGGCACGGGCCGTCTTTCGTGGATCGCCAGTATCTTCAATACGGTCAGAGACGCGCGCCGCCTAAACATGTCCGGGGTGATCAGTCTCCCACCGCGATGCAGCTCGAAAGCGCCGAGGCAGCGGATGTCCAGGAAGATGTTGGACGAGGGGCCGGTGACCCCGGAGGCGGCCCGATTCGGCTGTTCTGTCGCAGGACTCGCTTCCGCCAGGGTGCTGGCCACCTGCCTCCCCCGGTCGGCCTCAAGGCTGCGCACCCGCTCCTGGTCCTGGAGACTCTTCCGCCCCTGTCTGACGACGAGGGCGGCCGGCCCCGCCGCGTTCAGCAGCGCGGCCAAGTGCTTCGTCGGCGGCTGCGGTCCCGGAGCGGCCCACCCGATCTGGACCATCCCCACCCGCTCTCCCGCCGCCACCAGGGGCAGACACTGGACCACCCCGCCCCTGACCGTGAGTTCCCGACAGGTGGTGGGCCACCTATCTCGGGTCCCGTGCAGCACCAGCTCATGGCGGTCCGAGAGGGCCGGACACGTCCAGGGGTCTTGAGCGCTCTCATCGGAACAAACGAGCCCCGCGAAGTTGCCCTGTTTCACCCGACGGACCAACGCACGGCCATCCCAATCGTACATTGTAAGCAAGCCGGCGGTGGCGTTCCCGATGAGCATCATTCTGTGCAGCACGGAGTTGAGGAGAGTGTCCACGTCACCACCCAGGTCGACCAGGGCCTCATCCACGCCGATCCCCCCGTCACCGCTGCCACGCAGGGGTCCGGCCAGGAGCACGGCGCCCACGAGGCCGCTCGCCCACGTCAGCAAGCGAACGGCGCGCTCCAGATCGATGTCGGAACGGCGAGAGGCCACGCTGAGCACCCCGACGGTACCGGATGGACCCGCGATCGGCACGCAAGCGTACGTACGGAACCCCTTCTCCTTGACGCGGGTCCGCAGGTAGCGCGGGTCGTCGCCCAGGTTCCGAGTCGTCAAGGGTTCTCCGAGGTTCTTGACGATCCCCGGAAAGCCTTCGCCCGGGTGGAAGCGGGTGATCTGCGAGAAGATGTCCCCGAATCGGCCCGCGTAGGCGCTGAGGAGGAGGTCTCCATCGTTGGGCTCAGCCACGAACAGCTCGGCCGTCTCGGCGCCCGTGAGCTCGCGGAGCCACTCGATGGCGCGGTCCAAGCTCTCGTGAAAACGGTCGGAGAACATCGAGGTCGCGAGGGTGGTCAGAGCGACCAGGTCGTGGACGATTGAGGGCCCGGGCGCCTGGGCTCGCGCACCCTGGGCGCCGTTCGTAGCGGGGGCGGCGCCGTTCGTCGTGGAGTCGGCGCCGCGCGACGACTGTATCGCGTCACGGTCGACGAGGGTGACGACCGCGCCGCCGAGGGGCTGGGGGAGTGCGGTCAGATCGGCCGAGAGCCGCTGCCTGCGACCCCCAGGCCCCACCCGCACCAGCAGGCAGTTGGACGTCAGGTGGCCGTCGTCCAGCGCTTGCAACGCTGAGCATCTGGGGCCGCATACCGCCCTGCCGAAAGGGTCGTGACCCTGCACCACCTCGTAGCACGGGCGGCCCATGGCGTCCTCTTCAGGAACGCCCAGAGAATGCGTCGCGGCGTCGCCCCACTCGATGATGCGGAGCCGCCTGTCGACGACGAACACCGTCTCCCGTGACAGACTGCCGGTCACCGCGGTTCCGAGCCCACTCGTTGCCTCCCTGTACCCAAGGCCACGCGCGGCGAGAGCAACTCCTCCCAATACAGACCAATTTTACCGCCGATACGGAAGCGTGTCTATGAGGCGAAGGTCCTCGCTTTGAGGGCCGCCTCACCAGGCAGGGCAGGCGCGGGTGACGGCCCGTTGGTGGAGCCGCGGTGCGTGCCTTCACTTCATGGGTGCAGGGCTTGCCCTGCCCGCTCGTAGACCGAGACGTGGCGGGCGCTGTCCGCCATGAAGGGCTCCTGACGCCAGCCGCCCCATCGGTCCCGCAGCCGCAGGCCCGCCAGCCGGGCCATCAGGTCCATCTCGGACGGCCACACGTAGCGGAGGTGCACCGGGTAGAGCTTCACGCCGCCGTCCGTTATCCACACGTGGCTGCCGATGATGCGCTGGCTCAGAGGGTCGTGGCGCGAGACGTCCAGCATCACGTGGTCCGTCGCCACCTGGCTCGCCTGCGTGCTCTGCCCCCGAGCGAAGCGCGCCACGTCGGGAACGAAGGCGCCGATGAGGAAGACCCCCTCCGGGGTCAGTCGCCTCGCCACGTTCTGGAAGCAGCGAAGCTGCTCCTCCTGGGACAGGAGCGCGAAGAGGGTGTTGAACACCACGAAAACCAGGGGGAAGCTGCCCTGGACCGCCACGTCGGCGAAATCACCGATGGTCACGGGGATGGCTGCGCCCCCTCCTTGGCGCGCAGCTTCGCGACCATCGCCTCTGAGGCGTCGATACCGTGGACCTCGACGCCGCGGGCCGCCAGCGGCAGCGCGACGCGCCCGGTGCCGATCCCCAGCTCCAGCGCGGGGCCGCCCCGCGCCAGGTCCGCGAGCAGGTCCGCGATGGACCCCACGTCCGCGAGGCCGGCGTACAGGTCGTCGTAGACCTCGGCGATGCGATCGCCATAGGTGGCGGGGCCGTAGTCCTGCATGGCGGTCTTCTCCGTAGGGGGCTCGGGCGCGGTTGTGGGCAGATTGTACGGCCCGCTGTCGGCGCCGTCGAGGGCGGTGGGTAGGCGCTGCCGTGCGTGCGCTCGCTCGCCGATGCCACACGGTCAGTCCGGGTAATAAGGACGTGGCGCTTCTCCCACCCGCCCACCCCTGAATATCTTTCTGGGGGATTCCCCCCAGACCCCCTTCTGGGCCCAGCTCCGTCGTGCCTCCAGCGAAAGTCGGCGAGTGGACGCGACAGAGCTCGGCAACCCGAGCTGCAGAGAGTGAGCGTGGTATGATGGCGCTCGTGCTGACTGCGGAGACCGAACCATGAGGACCGACGCTACCGGGGATCGCGAGTACACGGCCGTGTACCAGAAACGGGGACGCTGGTACGTTGCGTACGTTGAAGAGGTTCCTGGGGCCAACACCCAGGGCCGCACGCTCAGGGAGGCGAGAGAGAACCTGAAGGATGCCTTGAGTCTGGTGTTGGAGGCCAACCGAGACCTGGCCGACTCGTCCTACTGCTAACCCCTGGCAACCTGGTCTTCCCGCACGCCCACCCGGACGGAGGTTGTCTGGAGGGAACCCCCCCGATCCCCCCTCAAAAGGGCGGCGAGCCGCCCTCGCCTTTCCCGTAACGCCCGTCCTCTGCTATCCTGTGCCCACACACACCCATCGAGGCGACTCATGTACGTCGTCGGCACCGCCGGCCACGTGGACCACGGCAAGTCCACCCTCGTCAAGGCCCTCACAGGCATCGACCCGGACCGGCTCCAGGAGGAGAAGGACCGGGAGATGACCATCGACCTGGGCTTCGCCTGGTTCACCCTCCCCGACGGCCAAGAGATCAGCATCGTCGATGTGCCAGGCCACGAGCGGTTCATCAAGAACATGCTCGCGGGCGTCGGCGGCATCGACCTGGCGATGCTCGTGGTGGCCGCCGACGAGTCGGTGATGCCCCAGACCCGGGAGCACCTGGCGATCCTGGACCTACTCCAGGTGACGCGCGGGGTCGTGGTGCTGACCAAGGCGGACCTCGCCGAACCCGACTGGCTGGACCTGGTCGAGGAAGAGGTTGGCGAGGCGCTGAGGGGGACCACGCTGGAGGGCTCTCCGGTGGCGCGGGTGTCCGCGGTAACGGGGGAAGGAATCGACGACCTGAAGCTGATGCTCCAGGTGATGCTGCGGGAGACCGAGCGGCGGAAGGACCTGGGGCGGCCCCGGCTGGCGGTGGATCGCGCGTTCACGATGACGGGCTTCGGCGCGGTGGTCACCGGCACGCTGATGGACGGCACGCTCTCCACGGGCCAAGAGGTCGAGTTGGTCCCCTCCGGTCTGCGAGGACGGATCCGGGGACTGCAGAGCCATCGTCAGCGCGTGGACGAGGTCGGGCCGGGCCGACGCGTGGCCGTCAACGTATCTGGCATCAGCCACGACGACATCCAGCGTGGCCAGGTGCTGACGCGCCGCGGCTGGCTGCGCCCGACCCGGACCGTGGACGTACGCCTCCGGCTCACGCCCTGGTCGCCCACGGCGCTGAAGCACAACCTTGGGGTCACTTTCCACACCGGCACTAGCGAAGCCCGCGCCCGCGTGAGACTGCTGGACGCCGACGATCTGAAGCCGGGCCAGGAGGCGTGGGCGCAGCTGCACCTCTCCGAGCCGGTAGCGGTCGTCAAGGGAGATCACTTCGTCGTCCGATCGTCGGAGTGGACGCTGGGCGGCGGGCGGATAGTCGACGCGGCCCCACGGCGGCATCGACGCCACCAGGGGGCCGTCCTGGAGCGACTGGAGGTGATGGCCGAGGGGCCGCCGCGAGAGTTGGCGCTGGAAGCGCTGGCGGCGACGGAGCCCGCGGACTTGGCCACGGTGATGCGGCAGGCGAACCTCTCCCGCGACGACGCGCTGGCGCACCTGGAGGCCCTGGCCGAGGCCGGGGACGTGGTCCCACTCGGCGGCAAGGGGGTCGCCGGTGGCGCGGCCCTCATATCACGCGGCGGGTGGGAGCGGATCAAGCAAGAAGCGGCTCGGGTGCTTGGCGGCTACCACCAGAGCTATCCACTACGCCCCGGCATCCCGCGCGAAGAGCTACGCAACCGCCTCGGCGTGTCCTCTGCCGTCTTCTCGCAGATGCTCCCCGGCCTGGCGGCGGAGGGGGTCCTCGTCGAAGCGGGGGCCATCGCGCATCTGCCCGACCACCAGGTCCGCCTGACCCCCGAGCAGGAGCGGACCGCCACCGCCTATATCCAGGCCCTCGAATCGTCACCATACTCGCCACCCACCGACAGCCCCATCGACCCGCACCTCCTGGGTGCCCTGGCCGACCAGGGGAGGGTGGTGCGTGCAGGCGACACGGTCGTCTTCGCCGCCTCAGCCTACGACGAGATGACCGAGCGGGTCGTCACCCACCTCCGCGAAAGGGAAACAATAACCGTGGCCGACGTGCGGGACCTGTTCGGCACGTCGCGCAAGTACGCGTTGACGCTCCTGGAGCACCTGGACCAGCGGCATATCACGCGCCGGGTGGGCGACGAGCGGGTGCTCGTCGGTGCGCCGGGGGCCGCCACGGGCGCCCGGTAGTTGGCGGCGGCGCCCGCGAGTGGCCGTTCGCATGTGTCCGGCAAGGAGGTTCCAGGATGACAACCACCGTTCCCTCCCCCCGCTCCCGCGTGTACGGGATCGACTTCAGCGGGGCGCGGGACGCGGGCAAGAAGCTCTGGATCGCCGGTGGGATTGCGGAGGGCGGGCGCTTGCGTGTCGAGCGGTGCGCGTCCGCAGCGGAATGGCTCGGGGTCGGGCCGGACCGCGACAGGTGCCTGGCCGCCCTGAGCGGGTTCATCGCCCAACGAGAAGAGGTCGCGTTTGGGCTGGATTTCTCGTTTGGGCTCCCCGCTCTACTGGTGGCTGAGGGGAGCTGGGAGGAGTTCGCGTTGGTCTTCGGCGGCCGCCGCACCGACCCAGACCACTTTTCAGACTCGTGCCATGAGGCAACGGCTGAGCGGTGGCCGGGCCGCAAGGAAATCAAGAGGGTTACTGACATAGAAGCCCAAACGCCAATGTCTCCCTACAACCGGAGGATCAAGTACCAGACCTTCCACGGCATCCGCGATGTCCTGGCGCCCCTCGTGAGGGACGGCGCGGCCTCCGTCATTCCCATGCAGCCAGGGACGCCCTCGAAGCCGTGGGTGCTCGAAGCGTGCCCGTCGTCCACTCTGCGACGGCTGCGATTGCCCTACCGAGGCTACAAGAAAGGGGCTCACCCCGCGACGCCCGAACAGCGGGCCACCCGGAAGCGCATCCTCGATGGGCTCCAAGAGTCCGAGAAGCTGATGCCGCTGGATCAGGCAATCCGAGACCGCGCTCTGGGCGACACGAACGGCGACGCCCTGGATAGCATCGTGGCCGCCGTGGCAACCGCGCGGGCCGTCTCCAACCCGGGCACTCTCTACCCAAGCGGCGCCGACTACGCGATCGAGGGCTACGTATATGTCTAGGACTCCCACCGGCGCCTCCCGCCCATGAGCCTTGACCTGAGCCAGACCGCCGCGCAGATCCAGGCCGCGGCCTCCGCCGCGCGGGGCGACGTTGGTCGTCGCCGGCAGCGGCTCGACGAGGCGATGGAAGCGCTCCGGTCGGCGGACGCCGACACCCTCCGCGACCGAGCCAACGACAGCCAGGGCACCTTCGCGTTTCTCCCCGCCGAGCCCGTCGAGTCGCCGGGCGTCGCCCACCCACCGCCGACCGCGCCCGCCGACTTCGCCGTGGTGGCGACCGACGGCTCCCACATCGACGTCGACCGCCACCTGCCCCTTCGCTGCTACCTGATCAACACGGGCGGATGCATTCTGGAATACGGCGCATCGCCGGACGCCCACCTGTTCAGCGCCCCACGGCTGGCGACCGCCGACGCCGACCTGTACCTCTCCGACGATGCCTCGCTCACCGACAACCTCCCGGTGGAGGGGGCGCTGCTGGGCCTGCTGCGCTCCGTGGAGGAGACGGCAGCCCTGGCGGACGCTGTCGAGCGCGCCCCGGCTCACCTGCCTACCCTCGGGCTGCTGGACGGCACGCTGGTCATGTGGGCACTCGGCGGCGCGGGGCCTCCCGGCGGCCGGTACGCGGACCACGTGCGCCGCCGCCTGCTGGACGAGGGCCTGCTGGCGGCCTTGGACCGGCTCCAGGCGCTGGCCCGCACGCGAATCCTGGCCGTGGCGTCCTACATCAGCCTGCCCAACTCCTCGGAGGTCGCCAACCTCCTCCGCCTGGCCCTCTGCGGCCACGACCCCCTGGGCGACTGTCGCGCCCACTGCCGCGCCGTGCTCCCCGGCGGTCGCTCCTGCGACGCCGTTCACGACTTCACGGACCGCAATCTCTTTTCGCTGCTGCTGGCCACGGGCGAGCGCTCGGCCCTGTTCGGCAGTCGCTCCCCCGTCGTCCGCGACCGCTACGGCCCGCACCGCGTCCGCTTCTTCTACCTGAACGTCGGAGACGAGATCGCCCGCGTAGAAGTCCCCGAGTGGGTGGCGGAAGAGCCCGGCCTGCTGGGGCTCGTCCATGCCCTGGCCCTGGACAACGCGCGGCGGGGGAGCGGCTACCCGGTGGCGCTCCAGGAGGCCCACGAGCAAGCAGTTATCTCGGGAGCGGACCGGGACGCCTTCCGGTCGATGGTCGAGCGGGCCCTGGAGGCGGAGCGGCTGCCGGTGTACACTTCCGAGAAGCAGCGCTCGAAGCTGCGCCGCTGGCTCTAGCAGGGCGCAGCCCTGGACCCATGCTGGGGGAGGCACGGCGCCCACCATAGGCATTGTGTTGCACCCAAAGCACGGGGAAGCCCGATGCCTCGCAGCCCAGAAGTGGGGCGGCTGCCTTCCTCGGGGGTCTGGGGAGGAACCCCCCCAGAAACACCTTTCGGGTGGGCGGGTGGGCAATAGTAGGTGCTCATGCCTGGAAGACTACAGAGACAGGAAACCTGGCAAAGATGAACTCCGACAACGGCCAGACCGGCGACAAGGTCGCAGAGGTGGTGGAAGCGACTTCTACCACCTTCACCGCCCAGTGCTACACGCTCTACGGCGCCCCGCCCCTGGGCGCGCTGATCCGAGCCGGAGACCCGCCCGTCTACGCGGTGGTCCACAACGTAACTACCGCTGCCCTGGACCCCGGCCGCCGAGCCGTGGCCCGAGGCGCGGAAGAGGCCACCGAGGATGACGTCTACCGCAGCAACCCCCAGCTAGCGCGGCTCCTCGCCACCCACCTGGAGGCGCTGGTGGTCGGCTACGCGGACGGAGACCGCCTGCGACAGTCGCTGCCCCCGGCGCCCCCGCGCATCCACGCCTTCGTCCACGCCCCTTCCGACGACGAGGTCGTGCGGTTCACGGACCGGCTCGACTTCCTCCGCCTCCTAGTCCGAGCCCCCGTGCCCGCCATCGACGAGGTGCTCGGCGCGTGCCTGGGTCTCGTCGCCGCTTGCCACGCGGACCCCGAAGGGTTCATGGTGCGCGCCGGGCAAGCGCTGGCGGGCGAGCTGTCCACGGACGTGGTCCGCCTGAACGCCGTGCTCACCGCGGTCCTCCGAAGATGAGCTTCGATGAAGCCTCCCGAGACGGGGACAGCCCGGAACGCGCCGCGGACACCGCCTCCATCGAGCCCGGCTCGCCGCTGGGGATGGTCGTCGGCGGCTCTCTGTCGGAGGGGGTGGAGGTCAAGCTCGAGGGGGGCGCCTCGGTCGAGGACATCCCCGTGGGGAGCTACGCCACCATCCAGGGGGAGCACCGGCGGTTTTTCGGCATGGTGAGCGAGGTTCGCCTGGGCTACACGGACGCCCGCCTCCGCACAAGCCC
Source organism: uncultured Dehalococcoidia bacterium (assembly GCA_964436745.1). Taxonomy (GTDB): domain Bacteria; phylum Chloroflexota; class Dehalococcoidia; order Lucifugimonadales; family UBA1127; genus CAYTEC01. The sequence goes on from CAYTEC010000018.1 coordinate 10,150, forward strand.
GCCCGACGTCACCGACCCCCTGGTGGCGCGCGCGCTCCAGGGCACGGTGGCGTACGGAGCCGTCACGGTCCGCCCTCGCCTGGTGCTGCCCCCGGTGGCCGGCGCGGGGGGAGAGCTCGCACCGGCGCGCACGGTCCCCGCCCACTTTTCGCGGGCGTTCAAGGCATCGGACGCCGACGTCGCGCAGGTCTTCGGCAGCGAGGACGAGAGCCACTTCGTCGTCGGCACGCCCCTCGACATGGAGACGAAGGTGTGCCTGGACCTGCAGACGCTGGTGCAGCGGTCGAACGGCGTGTTCGGCAAGAGCGGGACGGGCAAGAGCTTCCTGACCAGGCTGCTGCTCATCGGCATCCTTCAGAAGACCAAGGCGGTGTCGCTGGTCTTCGACATGCACAGCGAGTACGGCTGGCAGGGCAGCGACGCGGAGCGGGGGCGGCAGGTGAAAGCCCTCAAGCAGCTCTTCGGCAGCAAGGTCACAGTCTTCACGATGGACGAGGAACATTCGCGGCGGCGCCGCGTGCCCTTCGACGAAGTGGTCCGTCTGGGGTTCGACGAGGTGGAGCCGGAGGACATCGAGGTGCTGGCTCAGGCCCTTGGCATCACCTCGGCGGGGGCGCAGGCGGTCTACAAGCTCCCACACCACTACGGCAAGACGTGGCTCCAGCAGTTCCTGGAGGTCAGCGGGAGCGCGGCGCTGGGCGAGCTGGCGGACCAGCTTGGAGAGCACCCGCAGACCATCGCCGCCCTGCACCGTCGCCTGGAGCGGCTGGGGCGAATGCCGTTCCTGACGTCGGGGCCGACCGGCGACTCGCTCAATCGGCTGCTGGAGCACCTGGGTCGGGGAACGCACGTCGTCCTTGAGTTCGGCAAGTACGGCTCGTCGTTGGACGCCTACATGCTCGTCGCGAACGTGCTCACGCGTCGCATCCACGACCGGTACGTCGAGCTTGTCGAGCGAGCGGCGGGCGACAACAGCGCCGCGCCAAACCCCCTGGTCATCGTCATCGAAGAGGCGCACCGGTTCCTGAGCCCCCAAGTGGCGTCGCATACCATCTTCGGGACCATCGCCCGCGAGATGCGCAAGTACAACGTCACCCTGCTGGTGGTGGATCAGCGCCCCGGCGACATCGACCCGGAGGTGATGAGCCAGGTGGGCACCAAGCTGTGCTGCCTGCTGGACGACGAGCGGGACGTGGCGGCGGTGATGGCGGGGGCCTCGGGGGGCCGGGAGCTGCGGGCGGTGCTGGCGGGGCTGGAATCACGGCAGCAGGCGCTGATCTTCGGCGACGCGGTGCCGATCCCGGTGGCGGTGCGGGTGCGGGAGTACGGCAGTGAGTCGTCCTACGATGAGCTGATCCGCCACCCCGGCGCCCGCCGCGCCCCCCGCCGCGCCGCCGCCGACGATGACGACGACGACCTGTTCGGGTAGGTGGGGCGACGCGTCCGGACCCTTGACGGTATCACCCGTGGGGTTATACACTCGCAGTGTTCACTGTTCTTTCGTATGTGCGCCCAGACGGGACATCCCCGTATGAAGAGCTTCTGGACCAGGTAGAGCGAAGCGGAGACCGGAAGGCACGGGCAAGGATTCAGGCCTACGTCCTGCGGCTGAGGGAGCATGGGTTTCGGCTGCCGATAGTGACGGACTGGGCAGAGCATCTGGAAGGGGACCTCTATGAGCCTAGGCCCAAGCCTTACAGGCTTCTGTACTACTGGGATGGAGACCTGGAAGCGTACATTCTGCTGAACGGGTTTCGCAAGCGGTCCCATCGAACCCCGCGGGCGGAGATCGCGCGGGGCCTGGCGCTTATCGCCGAACGGGGGCACCTATGAACAACGTGAGGAGCGGCCAGATGAACGCCCAGAGCGACCCCACCGTCCGCCTCCTGAGGGAGTTGGATGATACGGCCTTCCGCCAGGACTACGCAGAGGAGGCCGCCAAGCTGGAGTTCGGCCTGGCGATCGCGGTGGCCAGGAAGAGTCTGGGGATGACGCAACGGGAAGCGGCCCACAGGTGCGGGGTCAGCCAGGCATACCTCTCCAAGCTGGAGAGCGGCGACGCGAACCCAACCATCGGGCAGGTCGGGTCGATTCTCGGCGCATGGTGGCTGGGACTGAACGTGTCACACGCCCCCCTCGTGGCTTCGGACCGGCCCAAGGCATCCGCGACGGAGCGTCGACTGGCGGAAAGACCTGGGTAGAGACGACTCTGCATGCCCCCAGCTAACAACCTCTCCAACCATATGCAACGACAGTTGCGGCCCGCCACGCTCCGCTACCTGCGGGCCGCGGGGGAGATCGCCGCGCGCGACGGCTACCGCCTCTTCCTCGTCGGCGGGACCGTGCGCGACCTGATCCTCGAACGTCCGGCGATGGACCCGGACCTGCTCGTCGAGGAGCCGCACGACGCTCCGGTCGCCCCCGCCCACCACCACGACCCCTCCATGGCCGCCGCGGCCACGCTGGCCGAGACCCTCGCCCGCGAGCTTGGGGGCGACATCACCGCCCGCTCCCAGTTCGGCACGGTCAAGCTCACCACTCCGGAAATGCCCCTGGACCTGGCCACCGCTCGCATCGAGAGCTACCACCGCCCCGGTGCGCTCCCCACCGTCCGGCCCGGCGCCGTCGAGGACGACCTGGCGCGCCGCGACTTCTCCGTGAACGCAATGGCCGCCGACCTGGCCCCCGGCCGGTTCGCCGAGGTGCTGGACCTCCACGGCGGCCTCGACGACCTCCGCGCCCGCCGCCTCCGCCCGCTCCACGACGGCAGCTTCGTGGACGACGCCACCCGCATCCTGCGCGCCCTGCGCTACGAGGCCCGCTTGGGTCTGCGGATGACGCCCGAGTGCGAGGCGATGGCGCGCCGCGCCGCGAGCTTCCTGGGCGTGGTGAGCGGCGACCGCGTCCGCAACGACCTGGAGCGCATGTTCCAAGAGGCGTCCCCCGAGGGGCCGCTACAGCGGGGCGAGGCCCTGGACGTCCTCCGCGCCATCCTCCCCGCGCTGTCCTGGCGGCCGAAGATGAGCGAGGCCGCGCGGTCGCTGCGCGAAGCCGACCAGCGCGTGGACCCCCTCACGTACCTGGCGCTCCTGGCGGCCCCCCTAGCGCTCGACGACGCCGATACTCTGGCCCGCAGGCTCGCCTCCCCCGGCCACTGGGGGACGACGATTCGGGACGCCCAGCGTGTCAAGGAGCTGCTGCCGCTGCTCTCAGACCCCGCCACGGCCACGAGCGCAATCTACGCGGCCTTGTCGGACCTGGCGCCCGTGGCCGCGCTCGCCTGGAGCGCCCTGGCCGAAGACGCCGTCGCGCGGGAGCGGCTCGCGGCGTTCCCGACGACGATGCTCCGGGCCGCGACCTCGCTGCGAGGCACGGACCTGTTGGCGCTGGGCGTACCCTCGGGACCGGACATAGGCCGCCTCCTCCAGGAGTTGCGGGACGCCCGCCTCGACGGTATCCTTGAATCGTTGCAGGACGAGGAGGGGTTGGTGCGGCGTCGAGTGGCCGAGCAGTCACCCCCTCCGAACGCCTCTCCGGGCCACGATCAAGGACCCCCCTGACGGAGGCGACGCGCCAAGTGTGGGCCGTTGGTCCTTCGACGGGCTCAGGATGAACGGCCCCGTGCCTGATGGTCTGATCTGACGCGCTAATAGCAGTCGAGGCGGAACCTTCCGGAGAGCGGAGGCACAGATGAAGGCAGTCTACATCCAGGAGCACGGCGGCACCGAGGCTCTTATTTACGGCGACCTGCCAGAGCCTACTCCCGGTCCCACGGAAGTCAAGGTCCGAGTTCATGCGGTCGCCCTGAACCGGCTCGACATCTACACCCGCGCGGGCGCTCGGGGCATGCGGCGATCCTCCACCGACCCCCTGGTCCTGGGCTGCGACGCCGCGGGCGAGGTGGTGGCCGTCGGCGCCGAAGTGCGAGCCATCCAGGTGGGCGACCGGGTCGTGGTGGAGCCGGCGATCACGTGCGGCATCTGCCGGTTCTGCGTCGCGGGCCACGACGATCTGTGCCAAGACCGGCAGATGATGGGCTCGACCAGGGACGGCGGGTACGCGGAGTACCTGGTGGCCCCGGCCGTGAACGCCTTCGTGATCCCCAGCGACATCTCGTACGAGGAGGCGGCGTCGCTCCCCACCACCTTCATGCCCGTGTGGCGCATCGTCGTGCGGCAGGGGCAGCTCAAGCCCTGGGAGAGCGCCCTGGTGCTCTCCGCGTCGAGCGGGGTCGGCGCGGCGGCGATTCAGGTTGCGAAGCACGTGGTGGGCGCGCGAGTCATCACCACCACCAGTACGCCGGAGAAGGCGGAGAAGGCGCGGGCGCTCGGCGCGGACGAGGTGATTCTCTACAACGACGAGGACATCGCCGAGCGGGTCGCCGAGCTCACCGACCGTCGCGGCGTGGACCTGGTCGTCGACCACGTCGGCGCGGACTTCTGGGAGAAGGCCTACGGCTCCCTGGCGATCGGGGGCCGGTATGGGGTGTGCGGGGTCACCACCGGCTATCGCGCGCAGCTCCATATGGGCCAGCTTTTCACCAAGCAGCTCACGCTCTTCGGCGTGTTCATGGGCGGCAAGGAGGACTTCCGGCAAGTGGTGGACGCCCTGCGCAGGGGCCTGATACGAGGCGCCGTGTCCAGAACATTCCCGCTGGAAGAGGCCGCCGCCGCTCACCAGGCCATGGAGGAGCTAGGCTTCTTCGGCAAGCTCCTGCTGACCGTGCCCTAGTGGCGCGCACCGTTTCGCTCTACTGGTGGACCCGCTGAAGCGCCTGTCGTCAGGTGAGGGAGGCTCTCTCACGAGCGGGCGCGGAGGTCACCGAGCGCGATTTCTTCGCTCGGCCCTTCTCAGAGGACGATCTGCGGCAACTGCTGGGTGACGTGCCGCCCCGCGATGTGCTAGCGCGGCGCAGCCCCAGCGCGAAGCGCCTCGGCGTCGATCCGGACGCCCTCGCTGACGACGAGCTGATTCGGCTCATGGTCAGGGAGCCGCGACTGATCCGGCGTCCGCTGCTAGTGGTGGACGGCAGGCTGGTCGTCGGCCCGAACGCGAAGGCGGTCGCGGGCGTGCTCGAATCGTAGCGCTCCCCGCCCGCCCCGTGTCCCTCTCAGAAGGATCGAAGAAGCAGTCGAATCCGGGAAGCGCGACATGACCCCCAGCGCGACCCGCGTCCCACAGGAGGACCCCATGGCGCCCCCAGACACCGACCGCAGAGACTCCGCCGAAGGGGAGTCGCGACCCCCCAGATCGCGGCCCCGCCGAAGCTCGACCGCCGAGTGCGCCCGGTGCGGCTCGGACCTATTCGCCCTGTGGCTCTATTGCCCCGAGTGCGGCCAGAAGGCGGCCGAGCGGTGCGCCCGATGCAGCAGCTCGGTTCCGGTCCCTCTGGGCGCCCGCCATTGCCCGTCCTGCGGGGAATCGATGGAGCGCCCGTGGTCCAGCGGACCGCTACGAGGTGAGTCCCGGGAGCGCCCACGGGCTCCCGCCCCGCCTCGCTCGGATCCACGAGATAGACCGCCGTCTGGTCGTCCCTCTCGCCCGCAGAGCGACTTCCGGCCCGCGCGACCGGGCTCCAGGGGTCCGAGTCGACCCACACCCTTCGCCGCCGGACGACGACCCCCGCCGCGCCCAGGCGGTAGGCCATCGGGGCCGGGCGGGCGACCCTCAGGTCCAGGCAGGGGTGGGCGTCAGGGCCCTGGGGGGGGACCCCCGCGCCGCTCCAACCGTCGCCCGTAGAACATGTACTGCTGGGCGTACCCGGCCGCCGGGCCGAACGTCTCCATGGCCCACGACGCCAGCGTCGCGTACGGGACCGTCCGGCCGCCGAAGTAGCGCTCCTCAACGGCGCGTCTCACCCACCGATCGATGGGGAAGCTCTCCAGCTTCTCCATGGAGAATAGGAGCACGCAGTCGGCGACCTTCTCTCCGACGCCGTGGAGCGCCATCAGGCGTACGCGAGCGTCGGCGTACGGAGCGGAGCGCAGCGCTTCCAGGTCCACCGTCCCGGAGGCGACCGCCTCCGCGGTCCGCGCGACGAACGCTGCCCGGTAGCCCAGCCCCAGCGCGCGCAGCCGCTCCTCGCCAGCCCCCGCCACGGCCTCCGGCGTCGGGAAGGCGCTGCGGACGACACCGTCCAGGGTCGTCACGCTGCCGAGCGCGTCGGCGATGGCCTCCTGCGTCCGTGAGATCCGCGGGAGGTTGGACTGGGTGGAGCAGATGAAGGCCACCAGGCACTCCCACGGGTCCTGGCGCAGAATCCGAAGCCCTGAATGCCGGTCCACCGACTCCACCAGCAGGGGGTCGCGCCGAAGCCGCCGATAGATCGCCGGAAGGTCGTCGTCGAGGCGCAGGTAGCGCCACAGGGCCTCCAGCATGGCATCGCGCGCGCCGTCCGCGGACCGAACCTCCACGCCCGCCGCCACCTGGCGGAGCGACACCGGCTCGCTGCCGAGGAACCCACTCCATGCCTCGCCCTGGGGACGCCAGCGAAACGCCTGCCCGCTCTGGAGAGTCGCCGCCAGGTCCAGCGGTTGCGACACCGGGAGGAGGGCGACGCCGCTGGGCTCCGTGGGGGCGCTAGGCGTCACCACGAGACCCCTCTCCAACGTCGAGCCACCGTGCCACCAGATCCGGGAGCTCCGCCAGCGATGGCCGCTCCACCGGGCACGGCGGCAGCGCCCTCAGGAAGAGCCCTCCGTAGGACCGCGCCGTGGTGCGCCGATCCAGGACCACCACCGCGCCCCGGTCGGTCCCACGGCGGATGAGCCTGCCGAAACCCTGGCGAAACCGGAGAACCGCCTGAGGCACCGAGTACTCCCGAAAGGCATTGTCGTAGAGGGCCGACCGGGCGGAGAAGACCGGGTCCGTCGGCACATCGAAGGGGAGGCGGGCCAGCACCAGCACGCTGAGCGCCTCCCCCGCCAGGTCCACGCCCTCCCAGAAGCTCGCAGTGCCCAGCAGGACCGCGCGGGGGTCCTCCAGGAACCGCTCCATGAGCTGCCGCGGAGTGCCATCGACCCCCTGGGCCAGGAGTTTGATGCCGGCGGAGTCGAGCGGCGAACGCAGCGCGGAAGCCGCGGTCCGTAAGGCGGCATGGGAGGTGAAGAGGACCATGGTGCGACCTTCTGCCGCGCGCGCGACCTCGCCTACGGTCCTGGCGAGGCTCGATGCGTAGCCCGCGACCCCCGGCTCTGGCATGTCGTGCGGCACGCACACCATCGCCGCCTGCTGGTAGTCGAAGGGCGAGCCGAGGAGCAGCGTCCGCGGGTCTTCGAGCCCCAGGCGATCGCGCACTGGCCCGAAGTCGCCCGCGACGGCCAGCGTGGCGCTTGTCAGCACCACCGATGCCTTGGTGTCGAACAGCCGCTTGCGGAGCAGCTCGCCCACGTGTAGCGGGGCCGACTGCAGGGCGATGCTGCCCCCGGGGCTGGACTCGAACCAGTATATCGTCTCGTCGCTGGGCCGCAGGAGGAAGGCGTCCCCGAGCGCGCGCGTGTCCTCCACGGCGGACTCCCGGCCCGACAGCTCCGAGCGGAGCGCCTCGTAGTTCAGCAGCCCAAGGTCCTCCAGGCCGTCCAGCGACTGCCGGAGTCCTGAAACCCGGCGAGCGACCTCGCCGAGGGTGCTCGCGGCGCCGTCCCAAGCAATCTCCAGATCGGACCAGCCGGGTTGCGTCCTCACGCCCGAAGTCACCAGGAGCTGCGCCCGGTCCCCATCGCCGCCATCTGACTGCTCCCGCAAGAAGCGCCCCACCGCCTCGAAGAGGGCGTCCACGCGGAATCGCGCCCTGCCTAGAGCCTCCTCGAGCGTCTCCACGGCCCGGCTCGTCGTCTCCCGCCGGGATGCGTCCGCCCGCGACGTCCGGTAGGCGTCCAGGGCCTCCGCTGACAGGCCTCGCGGCCCCCCCAGCGCGTTCAGGGCCTCCTGGAGCTGCTCGTAGGACATCCGCGCACCGAACTGGCGGGTGGCCTCAGCTTCCAGGTGGTGCGCCTCGTCGACGATGAGGCGGTCGTGGGCCGGCAGCAGCCCCCCGCCGCGCTCCAGGTCCGACAGCAGCAGAGCGTGGTTCACGACGACGATGTGCGCCGCCTCCGCCCGCTCCCGTGCCGCCCGCAGAAAGCACGGGCCCTCCGAGGCCGGGCAATCCGGGCTCCCCTGCGCCGACAGCCTGTCCCACACGCCGTGGTCCGGACGCCCCATGTTGAGCTCCGAGCGGTCTCCCGTCGTCGTCTCGGGGAGCCAGCAAGCGAGCTTGCCAAGCAGCTTCGCCTCTTCGCCCGAGAGCCCCGCGCTCGACCGCAGCCTGGCCCACCGGCGCACGCAGAGGTAGTTGGCGCGGCCTTTCAGCGTGGTCGCGCGGAGGGGACCAGCGGCGTCGCCGAGGACCCGCGCGACGGCCGGGATGTCCTTCGACACCAGCTGCTCTTGCAGGTTGATAGTGTTGGTGGAGACGACCACGCGAGCCCCATTCTTCATCGCGTAGAGCGCGGCAGGCAGCAGGTACGCAATGCTCTTGCCGACGCCGGTCCCCGCCTCCACCAGCAGGTGCTCGCCCTCATTGAGGGCCTCCGTGACCGCTCGAAGCATCTCTTCCTGCTCCGGGCGGTGTTCGTACTCTGGGATGGCGCGAGTGAGGGCCGAGCCCGGCTGCACCAGAGCCGCGACCTCGTCCGCCACGATGGGCTCCGGGCGTGCCCGTGCACGCGCGCGCCGAGAACCTCGCTCCGCTCGAAGCCGCTCCTCCAGCGCCTTCAGATCAAGGCCGCCGGGTCCGAGCGTCCCTCGCCGCCCCTCGGCCTCCTGTGCCGCCGTGACGCCCCCCAGCAGCTGGTGGAGGGGCATGCCGGCGGCCTGCGTGAGCCGGGCCAGCTCCGCTGCCAGGTCCGGGTCCAGGGCCAGGGCGCGCTCGACGAGGGCCGTCAGCACCCGCGAGGTCGCCACGGCGTCGTCCAGCGCGCGGTGCGCCCGCCACGGCTCCACGCCCAAGAACCGGGCCAACGCGGCGAGGGAGTATTCGGCGGAGGGCAGCAACATCTGCGCGAGCTCTCGCGTGTCGAACACCGGACCGGAGAAGCGGACACCCTGGCGTCCCAGGAACGCCAGGTCGAAAGAGACGTTTTGACCCACCACCGGCGCGTCTCCGACAAAGGACACGAATCGCGGCGCCACCTGCGCGAACGGGGGCGCCCCGTCCACCTCCTCCTGGGAGATGCCCGTGAGCCCACGAATGAAGTCTGTGAGACGGCGGTGCGGGTTCACGGCAGATGTGAAGGTGTCCAGGACCTCTCGGCCCCGGAAGCGGACCGCCCCCATCTCGATGATCTCGTCGGAGGCAGGGTCCAGGCCCGTCATCTCCAAGTCCAGGGCCACGTAGACCTGCTGGAGGGGCGGATCCGTTGGCAGGGAGAAGAGAGTCACAACGATCCTCGGGCTCGTGATAGGCCCGGCTCCGCCTCTCCGCCGAGGCGGGGAGGCGGGGAGCGTCCGAAGCCCCATCGCGGGCCGAGTCGGAGAGGCTGGCCGACCCAGTGTAGCCGCGACTCAGGGACCGGTCAACGCGACTCCGTCGCCACCCGTCGCCCGGCTTCCAGCACCACAGCCGTGAGAAGAGCGACAGCCGCGGGCACGTAGAACACCCCGATGGAGAACGCGCCCAGGACGCAAAATCCGAAGAGGAGAAGCGCCGAGAACCACTGCAACGCCTTGGCGCCGCGCGTCGGCTCGGAAAGCCACACGCTGACCAGGCCGACCCCGCTCAGCACCGGGGGAACGATCAGCACACGGAGGACCGACCACCCGTTGACCGCGATCAGGGACGCCGACACGCTGGTCTCCACCCTCGGCGCCGTCCCTGGCGCCACGATCGTCTCCCCGACGCCCTGGTAATAATTCGGATAGAAGACGAGCCACAGCAGCGCACCCCAGGCGAGGAAGTGCGAGAGAACGGCCAGGCCCACGGCTGCGCGGTGCATCATGGTGGCGGCTCGGCTGGAGCCTCGTCGGCCTCGCGGGCCCGAGGATGGGCCGCCATGTAGGTGCGTCGCGCGGTGGCCTGAGTCACGTGGGTGTATATCTGAGTCGTGGTCGGGCTGGCGTGGCCGAGCAGCTCCTGGACCACCCGGATGTCCGCGCCGCCGTCCAGGAGGTGGGTGGCGAATGTGTGGCGGAGCGTGTGCGGGTGGACGGGGGCGTCCAGCCCAGCCTCGACCGCGTACCGTCGCACGAGGGTCTGCACGCTGCGCACGGAGAGCCGTCCCCCGAAGCGGTTTAGCAGGAGGGCGCCGCGGTCCCGCCGTCCCACCAGCTTCGGGCGCCCCAGGCGCAAGTAGACATCCAGCGCTCCAAGGGCCTTCCCCCCCAGCAGCGCCATGCGCTGTCGAGACCCCTTGCCGAGCACCCGCGCCTGGCCGCGATCCAGGTCCACGTCCACCACGTCGAGTCCGGTCAGCTCGCTCACTCGGAGGCCGGCAGCGTAGAGGACTTCCAGGATGGCGCGGTCGCGCAAGCCCGCGGGGTCGACGGCCGTCGGCGTCTCCACGAGAGCGGACACGGTGTCGGGTTCGAGGAAGTCGGGGAGCCGGAGTCCCGGCTTGGCGGAGACGAGGAGGGCCGTCGGGTCGGCGGTGATATCGCCGTCACGCAGCAGGAAGCGGAAGAGGGAGCGCAGGCCGCTCAGCTTCCTCGCGACGCTCCGTGGGGCGTACCCGGCGGTGCGCGTTCGGCGTCGCCCACGCCCGTCCGGACCTCGGCCGCCGGGCAGAGGCCGAGCGTCCGTCAGGAGCCAATGGAGATGGCCGCGCAGCAGCGCACGGTCCACCGCGCCGATCTCCTGTACCCCGTGGTCGTCGAGGAAGCGCCAGAAGGGCGCGAGGTCCGTCAGGTAGTTGCGGACGGTGTGCTGGGTGAGGCCGCGCCGCGCCTGGAGGTACACGGCGAAGCGGTCGTGGAGGGGACGCGCCCAGTGGCCCTTCCCAGGATCGCCGGGGAGCGCCGCGCTGGTGGGAGAAGGTTCGGTCATTGGCGGATGGGTCATCGCAAGCGCTCGCGGGTGAATCACGGATCTCGTGAAGGGGCTACGCTACCCGTCCACGCGGCCGCTTCGCCGGGAGAACGCCCCATTCCTCGCTGAAACCGAGGGAGAGTGGAAGGCGGGCGCGGCACCGCTCAGACCCCCACGGCCTCGGGTTCACGCTCGGCGGCGTCCTCCTCCTGCTGCTGGCCCTCGACGACACCCTGCCACTTGCATTGGTTGCACTTGGCGCCGGAGCGCCCCCGCTGGAGCAGCAGCCCCCCGCACTCCGGGCACGGGTTGGGCAGCGGACGCTGGTTCACCGCGAAGGTGCACGTAGGGTAGCTGGAGCAGCCGTAGAACGTGCCGCGTCGCTTCCCTTTGCGTGCCTGCCGCTCCACCAGGTCCCCGCCGCAGACCGGGCAATCCACGCCGGTCTTCGTCTGGGGCGACTTGGCGTTGCGACACTCCGGGAAGCCGCTGCAAGAGAGGAACGTGGACCCCCACCGGTTGCGCTTCAGCACCATCGGCAGGCCGCATACCTCGCACGTCTCCCCCGTGGGGATGTCCAGACGAGGGATGCGGTCCGCGGCCTCTGTCACGTTCTGGTTGAACGGGTCGTAGAACGTCCGTAGGACGGCCTGCCAGCCCCGCTGTCCCTGGGCGATGTCGTCCAACTCCTGCTCCATCTGCGCCGTGAACCCCAGGTCTACGATCTCACCGAAGTGCTCCGTCAGCAGGTCGCTGACCGTCTTGCCCAGCGGCGTGGGCGTGAGCCGGCCCCGGTCTCGCTCAACGTATCCGCGGTCCTGGATGGTGGAGACCGTGGCGGCGTAGGTGCTGGGCCGGCCGATCCCTTTCTCCTCCAGCGCCCGGATCAGCGATGCGTCCGAGTAGCGCGGCGGCGGCTGCGTGAAGTGCTGGCGCTGCGCCAGGTCCCGGCAGTCCAGACCGTCGCCGTCGGCGAGCGGGGGCAGTGCCCTGCGCTGGTCGTCGTCGTCGTCCTGGTCGTCGCGGGCCTCCAGGTAGAGGGCGCGGAAGCCGGGGAAGCGTAGGACCGACCCGGTAACCCGGAACAGGTACCGCTCGGAGGAGAGCGCGCTGGCGGCGTGGACATCCACCGAGGTCTGGTCCAGGCGCGCGTCCGCCATCTGTGATGCGACGAACCGACGCCACACCAGATCGTAGAGCCGGGCCTGCTCAGGGTTGAGGAATGGGCGCACCACGGCCGGGGTCCGGAGGACCGAGGTGGGACGGACCGCCTCGTGGGCCTCCTGCGCCCCCTTCACCTTCTTGGTGTACTGGCGTGGCTGGGGTGGCACGTACTCGGCGCCATGGGCCTCGCGGATATAGTCGCGCGCCTCCTGGACGGCGGAGACCGCCACGTTCGTGGAGTCGGTCCGCATGTACGTGATGAGCCCCTCCGACCCCTGGGCGCCAAGCGAGACACCCTCGTAGAGCTGCTGCGCCACGGCCATGGTCCGCTTGGCCGGGAAGCGAATCTGCCGCCAAGCCTCCTGCTGGAGCGTGCTGGTGATGAACGGGGCCGTGGGCCGCTGCGCGACCTCCTTCCGCTTCACTCCCGCCACGGCGTACGTCGCCCCCTCCAGGTCGCGGGCGATCTCACCGGCGGAGGCGGCGTCCGGCATCACGAGCCGCTGCTTCTGGCCGACGCGTGAGTGGAGCCATGAGACGAAGGTCACGGGCTCGGCGCCCCCGGCGTCCGGCACAGCGTTGCGGAGCGTGGCCTCGATGGACCAGTGCTCCCGCGGCACGAACGCCTCGATCTCCCGCTCGCGCTCGACCACGATGCGCAGGGCAGCGGACTGCACTCGGCCCGCCGACAGCCCCCACCAGCGCAGCTTCCTGCTGATGAGGGGGCTCAGAGTGTAGCCGACCAGCCGGTCCAACACCCGCCGGGCCTGCTGGGCATCCACCATGTCCATGTCGATGCTACGGGGACTAAGGAACGCGCGCTTGACGGCCTCCCCGGTGATCTCGTGGAAGACCACGCGACGGACCACGGACGGGTCCACCCCGGCCGCCTCGACCAGGTGCCAGGAGATCGCCTCCCCCTCCCGGTCCGGGTCAGTGGCCAGGTAGACGTGCGGGGCGTCCTTCGCCAATTCCTGGATTTCTGACACCAGCTGGCGCTTCTCCCGTGGGACCACGTACTCCGGCTGGAATCCGTCGCCAATCGCGACCCCCAGACGGCTCTGGGGCAGGTCGCGCACGTGTCCCAGGGAGGCGGTCACCGCGTAGCCACTGCCCAGGATCTTTCCGATCGTGCGCGCCTTCGTCGGTGACTCGACGATCACCAGGTCCCTAGCAGTGCTCCCGCGCGTTACTGGACGTTGCGTTTGTTTTGCGACTGTCTTTTTCGCCACTACTGTCCTTTTCGCCATTTCTATTGGACCTGCCCGTACGCCGCCTG
>CAYTEC010000018.1:23694-27029 GCA_964436745.1 uncultured Dehalococcoidia bacterium
CGCCGCCTGCTGGGCCAACGCGGCATGCTCCGGCGGGTACACCACGTCCACGCCCGAGCCCATGATCGCCACGGTGCGTCCCCCGGCGTCCAGGGCCGCTCGGTGCGCGATGCCGTCTATCCCCCTTGCCAACCCACTCACGATGGTCACTCCAGCCCACGCCAACTCCCGCACCAGCGTCGCGCACGCCTCCCGACCGTAAGCCGTGGTCCGGCGGGTGCCCACCACCGCCACCGCCCTCCGGTCGCCGTCCTCGATCACGCCCTTCAGGAAGAGCACCGGCGGCGGGTTGAATATCTCTTTCAGCGTATCGGGGTACTCGGCGTCGTGCCAGGTGATCGCGCGGACGCCGGCCCGCTCCAGCTTCGCCATCTCGTCGTCGGGATCCACCAGGGGCCGCTTGGCGGACACCTGCCGCAGCACGCTGCGATCAAGGCCCGCGTCCGCCAGGGCACTCAGCGGCGCCCGCCACGCCTCGCCCAACGTTCCGAAGACACGCTCCATGAGGCGGACGCGGGCCGTGCCTATGCTTGGCACGCGGGTGAACGCCACCCAGTGCTTCAGGTCTTCCATACTCTCATCATACATCGGACGAAAAGGGGCGCCGAATAGTTCCATCCCGGGGAGGCCGGGCCGCGAGCGCTTGGCGGAGAGGGTGGGATTCGAACCCACGAGAGCCTTGCAGCCCTACGCGCTTTCCAGGCGCGCCTGTTCGTCCACTCCAGCACCTCTCCGTGAATCAACGCCGCTGGGCCACCCACAGCCCATTTATACTGCCACACCCCTTTTCGCTCTGTCCACTCACCCGACCGTCCAGCCGCGTCCCGCTAAGTGGGAATCACCCTTCCGATGCGGAAGACAGACGCCGGGGCGAGCGGGACGGACCACGTTGCCGCTCGTGGATCCGACCCCCGTCCGATGGGGCGGCCGGGCTCTCGGGGCAAAGCTGCCGAGACGGTTTGACCGGGGGCGACGCCCCTGCTAGGCTGGGATGCCGACCAGCCTGGCCGCGGTGCGAGAGGAGGCCCCCATGGGCGTCGTGTACGAGAAGGAAGGCCACATCGCCACCATTACTCTCGATCGCCCCGATGCCATGAACTCGCTGGACCCAGAGATGCTACGGGACTTCTCGGACGCCTGCATCGACTTCCGAGACGACCCCAATCTCTGGGTGGCGATCGTCACCGGGTCAGGGGAGCGGGCGTTCTCAGCGGGGGCAGACCTGCGCAGGACCATCCCCCTCTACGCCGACAATACGGTCAAGCCACCGTGGCAGCCGCCGCCCTCGATCATGCGCGGGCTTGAGATCTGGAAGCCGCTCATCGCGGCCGTCAACGGCCTGGCCCTCGGCGGGGGCTGCGAGGTGGCGCTGGCCTGCGACTTGCGGATCGCGTCGGAGAACGCCGTCTTCGGGCAGCCGGAGGTTGCCTGGGGGCTCATGCCCGGCTGGGGCGGGAGCCAGCGCCTGCCGCGCGTGGTCTCCTACGCCAAGGCCGCGGAGATGATCTTCACAGCCGCCACCATCGACGCGAACGAGGCCTACCGCGTTGGGCTAGTGAACGTGGTGGTGCCCCTGGCGGAGCTGATGTCCACCGCCCGGGCGTGGGCTGAGCACATCTGCGAGCAGGGTCCGCTTGGGGTCCGTGCGGCGAAGGAGGCCCTGGTACGCGGGCTCGCCCTGCCGCTGGCGGAGGGACTTCGCATGGAGCAGTCGCTGTTCGACAGCCTGCGCTACTCGGACGACTTCGAGGAAGGCCCCAAGGCCTTCTCCGAAAAGCGCAAACCCGTCTTCCACGGCCGATAGCCTCCATCCCCAGGGCCACGCGGGGGCTTCGACCCTTTCTCCCAGACGATTACTGGAAGAACCCTCAAAGCGATTCTTCCCCCGACCCCGGTGAAGGTTGTGGGGTTCTCCCGGATGGATCACCCGGGCAGAGCGGCGGACTCGTCGGGTCCTCGGCCAGACGCGGCGCCAGACGTTGGGCGGGAACCCCGCCAAGGAGGAAGCCGTGGAGATCAAGCAAGTAGGCGTGGTGGGCTGCGGGACCATGGGCGGTGGCATCGCCCTGATCTGCGCCCGCACTGGCTACACCACGATCGTGTCCGAGTCGTCCGACGAGCTGTTGCAGCGGGGCCTCGGCAACATCCGCGCGGTGCTCCAGCGAGACGTCGACCGCGACCGGATGACGGCCGAGGAGATGGACACTGTCCTCTCCCGCCTCTCCGGCACGACCGACCTTTCGGGATTCGACGCGTGCGACATCGTGGTCGAAGCGGTGGTGGAGGACCTGGCGGTAAAGCGCGAGGTGTTCGCCGCGCTGGACCGAGTCTGCGGATCCGAGGCGATCCTGGCGAGCAACACGTCGTCGCTGCCCGTGGTGGAGATGGCGGCCGCCACGAGCCGGCCGGAGCGGGTCGTCGGCATCCACTTCTTCAACCCGCCCGCGGTGATGAAGCTCGTGGAGGTGGTCAGCAGCATCGCGACCAGCGAGGAGACGGTCGAAGCCGCCCGCGGCTTCGCGGAGGCGCTCGGCAAGACCCCCATCCGCGTCAAGGACCAACCCGGGTTCATCGTCAACCGGCTCCTGGTCCCCTACCTCCTAGACGCCATTCGCGTCTTCGACGCCGGGGTGGCGACTGCCGAGGACGTGGACCTGGGCATCACGCTTGGGTTGAACCACCCCATGGGACCGCTGGCGCTGGCCGACCTGATCGGGTTGGACGTGGTAATGGCCATGGCGGAAACGCTGCAGCGGGAGCTGGGGGAGGCGCGCCACGCGTCGCCGCCGCTGCTGCGGCGGATGGTGGCGGCGGGGCGGCTGGGCCGCAAGACCCGCCGCGGCTTCTACGAGTACTAGGGGCGAGGGTCGGGAGCCATCAACCACGGGGACACGGGAGGGTTGCCAATGACACAGCCAAGCAGTCGATTGTTCCCGCCAAGCGTAACGCTCGAGTTGAAGACGTATGTCTACAGGCTCATCGACCCTCGAAACGGTGAGACCTTCTATGTGGGGAAGGGGCAAGGCAATCGCATCTTCTCCCACGTCCACGATGAGCAGAATCTCGAAGGCGACGATCTTGGCAACAAGATGAGGCGCATCCGGAAGATACGCCTCGCCGGTTTTGAGATTGCTCATGTGATTCACCGCCACGGGATGGATGACAAGACCGCTCGCGAGGTTGAGGCCGCGCTCATCGATGCATATCCTGGGCTCACCAATAGTGACGGCGGGGCAGGGAGCGGGGATCACGGTGCCATGCACGCAGAGGAGATCATCCGCCGCTATGACGCCAAGCCTGCTGTGTTTCAACACAAGGCGTTGCTCATTAGCGTC
>CAYTEC010000018.1:27129-30682 GCA_964436745.1 uncultured Dehalococcoidia bacterium
AAGGCGTTGCTCATTAGCGTCAATAGGAGTGCCGCTGACGCTTCGCTATACGAGGCCACTCGCTATGCGTGGAGGATCAGCCGCCCTAAGGCGAAGCAAGCCCATGTCATCCTAGCTACCCAACAGGGGGTCATCGTCGGCGCCTTTGTTGCTGACGCCTGGCTGGATGCAACGTCCGCGAACTTCCCCGGCAGGGAAGATATGCCCGGACGTCTTGGCTTTGTCGGCCATGAGGCACCGGCCGAGATCAAGGAGTTGTATGAGGGCACGCGCGTTCCGGATTGGTATCGGAAGCGCGGAGCAGCGAACCCGGTCAAATACAGCTGGAAGTAGAGAACGGACCGGCCACGGTCCATTCTCCCTACGCGCCGCCCCCCATGAGCCGCGCAAGCGCCCCCTCCACGATCCGCTGGATGAACCGGATCTCCGGCTCCGTGAACGGGAGCAACCTGCCACCGCCCTCCGTCCCAGCCTTCGCCTCCTCCACCGCCTGTGACACCGCCTCGCGGACCTGTGCCTCCGTTGGCGTGCTCAAGACCGCGCCTCCTCCCAGGGAATCTCCTTGAGGCCCTCCGCGTAGCGCTTGGGGAAGCTCAAGTAGCCGGTGCTGTGGCTCCAATCGAAGTTCTCTTCACGTCCGGGGGGCGCGTCCCCCACGATGGCGGCGGGGACCCCCATCACCATCTTCCGCGCGGGGATCTCCGCCCTGGGGGCCACCACTGCCCCCGCCGCGATGGTGCACCACTCCCCAATCACGGCCCCGTCAAGGATCACCGCGTTGATGGCGACCAGCACGTGCTCCCCCAGCGTCGCGCCGTGGACCACGCACGCGTGTCCCAGGTGGGAGTAGCGACCCAGGGTGGCGCGCCGGCCATGGATGACGCACGAGTCCTGCACGTTGGAGTAGTCGCCCAGGGTGATCTTGCCCTCGTCGGCGCGCAGAGTGGCGTTCGGGCCGATCCAGCACCCCTCTCCGATCTCCACATCGCCGATGAGGACCGCCGTCGGGTGGACGTAGGAGGTCGCGCCGATTCGCGGCCGCTTCCCCTCGAACTCGTAGATGGGCATCTTTCACCTCTCTCAAGGGATCGCACCGATGTGTGGCCCGTCGTCCCCCGAGGGCCACAGGCACGGACGATACGACGGCCCCCGCGCGGTGTCAAACGACCACGTCGGCGCGGGACCACGCCCCCATTGCCGCGAGGGCGCCCCACCGGCCGCGCGAGGTGCGATAATGGAGCGAAGCCGAGGACGGACCTCGGCGGGGGACCTGGCGGCGGGAGTGGGCGATGCCCTGGGCGCCGTATCCGCTGGACAGCATCAACCAGGAGGAGGCCGAGCTCCTGGCTCGGCGACTCATCCAGTCGTGCGGGACGTGTGGCGGCGAGGGATGGCAAGAAAGCCGTCAAGGAGGGGGCCGAAATATCTGCCCTCGATGCAGGGGAGCGGGCTACATGCGATGGCGCGAAGACGGCCCTTCGTCCTGAGACCGACCGGCGGCTCCAACCCCTGCGTTCCGGAAGAGTAGGAAGAATGTGCGGACGGTACACGCTCACCCAGGACTTGGGTTACCTGGCGGAGCGGTTCGACTTCCCCGTGCCGGAGATCGAGCATCGGCCGGCGTATAACATCGCGCCCACGGAGCGACGGCTTGTCGTGACGAACGGCGCCCACCACCGTGCCGAGATGTTCCGCTGGGGGCTGATCCCCCCCTACGCGAAAGACGCCCGGGTTGGCAGCCGGATGATCAACGCCCGCGCGGAGGGCGTGGAGACCAACGGCCTCTTCCGATCCGCCCTTAGAGCCCGTCGGTGCCTCGTCATCGCCGACAGCTTTTTCGAGTGGCGACGCGAGGGCGGCGCGAGAGTCCCCTTCCGCATAGGCCTCAAGGGGTGGGCCCCCTTCGCGTTCGCCGGCCTGTGGGGGTCCTGGACGAGCCCTGAAGGCGAGCGAGTAGACTCCTTCACCATCGTCACGTGCCCATCCAACGACCTGATCGAGCCCATTCACGACCGGATGCCGGTCATCCTTTCCGAGGCCGACGAGACGGCATGGCTCGACCCCTCGCCCGCCGACCCGGGTGCCCTCGTCGGCCTGCTGACGCCCTACCCCACCGAGCGGATGGAGGCATATCGGGTCTCGCCAGCGGTCAACGCGGTGAGAAACAAGGGGCCGGAGTGCATCGAGCCCGCATGAGCGCTCTCGGCTGGACCCGTTCCGGCCCGTGTGCTAGGCTGGGCGCTCCACCCAAGGAGGCGCCGCTATGACTCCCCCCGTCGTCGCCATCATCGGGTCCTCGGACAGCGGGAAGACCAGGGTAGCAACGGCGCTGATCCGGGCGCTGACGGGTCGCGGCTACCGAGTTGCCGCAGTGAAGCACTGCCACGACGGGCTTGATCTGGGCCCTCCGGAGAAGGACAGCGCTCTCCTCTTCGCCGCCGGGGCCACCAGCGTGACCGCGAGCTCACCGGGTCAGGTCAGCACCGTGGCGCGCGTGGACGGCGACCTCGAGCTGGAGCGGATCGTCGCCTCCCTGGACGGCGGCCACGACCTGGTGCTGGCGGAGGGATTCAAACGCAGCGGCGTGCCGAAGGTGCTGGTCGAGGGACCGGAGGCGATCACCCCGCCGGTGGATGGCGTCATCGCGGTGGTCGGTGAGGGAAGCGGGCCAGGCGCGGACATCCCGCGCTTCGGATTCGACGATATGAACGCGCTGGTGGGGCTCATCGAGGAGCGGATTCCAACGGGCAACGACGGCCCGGATGTCTCCCTGGTGGTGGACGGGGCTCCCGTGGGGCTCGCGCCTTTCGCCACCACGGCGTTCGATGGGGTGGTCCGCGGGCTATTGGCATCCCTCAAGGGGGTGCCGGCGGTCCCACGGCACATACGGCTCGTGATCGGAAAGGCCTCTGCCAACGACGGGCTCGGAGGGGGCGGGTAGGCCTCGCCATCGGGCGCCGACTTCCATGCAACGGTGGGTGCGATGTACCAGTTAGCCGCCTTTGTTCATCTTCTTGCCGCGATGGTCTGGATCGGCGGGATGCTCTTCCTCGCGGTCGTGTTGGTGCCCGTCGCTCGTGGGCTCCAAGATCCGCCTGGGGTGGGCATGCGGTTCCTGGGTCAGGCGGCGCGGCGCTTCCGCTTCCCGGCGTGGGGAGCGCTGCTGGTGCTGGTCGCCACGGGCATCTGGCTGCTGGTGGAGCGGGGAATCGGGGTCACGTATCTGCTCGAAGAGCAGGGGTCCATCGCGGGGGCGCTTCGTATCAAGCTGGCGCTCGTGGTCGCGGTCGTGGCGCTCAGCGCGCTCCACGACTTCGGCATCGGGCCGCGGGTGGCGAGGCTGATGCAGGCGGGCGGCAGGCCATCCGCCAGCGCCCTCCAACAGCGACGGCTGCTCACATGGCTGGCCCGAGTGAATGTGGCGCTGGTGCTCGTCATCGCGGCGCTGGGCGTGATGGTCGTACGCGGGGTGCCGTAGCGGCGGGGTGGCGGTCGTGGCGGAGAGGGTGGGATTCGAACCCACGGTGCCTTGCGGCACACCGCATTTCGAGTG
>CAYTEC010000019.1:0-29799 GCA_964436745.1 uncultured Dehalococcoidia bacterium
GCTAGGACCGGACGGCCACCACGGTCAGCCAGTTGCGGGGCACCGACACGAGACCCAGGTCCGCGAATGCCCGCCGCGCGCCCTCCTGGAGAGCCTCACGACCCGCTTCCAGCGGCACGCCGGGCATCGCTCCATCGATGAACTCCTCGTACTCGCTGATCGCGAGGAAGCCCGGGAGGCTCATGGGGGTGGGCAGGAGGATCTGGCGGCTCACGCTGAAGTTGTGTTGGGCGAGGAGCTCCGCGTACTGCTCCGGCGTCAGCTGGCGGCGCGATTCCACCTTGTCGTTCTTCGGCATCAGCCCATGGCGCGCGCGCAGAACCCGGATGGAGCCAAACATCCAACGGCGGTAGAACTGCTCCGTCTCCGGGGGAATCGCCCCCTGGAAGAACGAGGTGTTGAAGGCGAAGACGCCGCCAGGCTTGAGCGACGCCGAAACCTGGGACAGTAGGGCCGACTTGTCCGGGATCATGTGGATCCCATTGCAGAAGATGACGCTGTCCACCCGCTCCCGGACGTTCTCGGAGAGCTGCTCCACCCGGCTCTGGATAAACTGGAGCGCGACGTCACGCACGTTGCCGAGCTGGTTCATCGCTTCCCGCAGCGCGACGGAGGACATGTCTATGCCGATGACCAGGCTCTCCCGGGCGCCGCGCAGCCTCTCCAGAATCAGGCGGGTCACCGCGCCGGTGCCGCAAGCCAGGTCCACCACCTTCTGTCCGGGCATGATCCCCGCCTGCTCGATCAGGTAGGTGTTCACCGGCTGGTAGAAGTCCTGCTCAGCGAACTCCTTGTAGGAGAACTCCTCCACGCTCATGCTCCAAGCCCCCCAATGTCATGGCACTTCGCGACGATTCCGTCGGCGCCGTGCTCGGCTCCAGCCATGCGAGTCCCGTGTTGCCCACAGTATACCATATTGGCAAAGTGGAACCGACTATCTGTCCCCGGTGCGGTTCACTCGCTCACCGCAGGTTGACAGCGGCGGGACCGCTTCCCTAAACTCGATGCTGCCTCAATAGCTTTAGGCGTTCCCGTCGAACCCCGCTCGGCCCGGCGCACGGGGCCCGAACCGGCGCAAGGAGAAGAATCATGACAGTGCGCAATCCGAGCATGATCGTCATCGGCATCATCATTTTCGTGCTGGGCCTGTTCCTGGTCTCCCCGATAGCCGAGTGGATGCTCAACGTCGTCGGGGGACTTGCAGCAGTGGCGGGGGTGGTGGTGTTCGCCGCCGGGGTGTGGAGCGCGGCCCGCTCCCGGCGCTGAGATAGGGGGCGTCCCGTTCCTCGTTCGTGGATTCGGCAAGCTCACCACGAACGGCGCCATGATCCGCTCGCCCTTGCTGAACCGGGCCGCTAGTAAAGCTGCTGAGTCAGGCGGTAGAGGCTCAGGTCCACAGTCTGGCTCCCCCGCAGGCCTTCCTCAAGGGGCACGTGGACGATGCTCTCGCCCTTGAGGGCCACCATGACGCCAAACCTGCCCGCTTTCACGCACTCCGCGGCAGCCAGGCCGAACCGGGTCGCCAGGATGCGATCGTAGCTGCTAGGTGAGCCCCCCCGCTGCAGGTGGCCCAGCACCGTCACGCGGCTTTCGTAGCCAGCGCCTCGATGCGCGCCGCTAGGTAGTGCCCGATCCCACCGAGGCGGGCGTGGCCGAATTCGTCGACGGGACCGTCGGCCTCGCCCGACGCCCCAGGGTCGTCGATAACCGCCCCTTCCGCCACGACAATCACACTGAAGGTCCGGTTCAGGCCCTCGTGCCGGCGCCGAAGGTGGTCGGCGACGTCGTCGATGGAGAAGGGGACTTCAGGGATCAGCACCAGGTCCGCGCCCCCCGCGAGCCCGCCAAGCGTGGCGATCCACCCAGCCTCCCTCCCCATCACCTCAACGACCATGGCGCGGTGGTGGGCCTCGGCGGTTGGGTGGAGCCGGTCCAGAGCGTCCGCCACCACGGCGACAGCCGTGTCGAATCCAATGCTGTAGTCGGTGCCAGGAATGTCGTTGTCGATCGTTTTAGGGATGGCGACCACGTTGAAGCCGGTCTGGCTCAACCGCAGCGCCACCCCCAGGGTGTCGTCGCCCCCGATGGGCACCAGGGCGTCGATGCCTAGGTCCCGCAAGCTCTGCTGCGCCTTCGCGGCCCCGCCTTCGCGGCTGTAGGGATTGGTCCGTGACGTGCCCAGGATGGTGCCGCCACGGGGGAGGATACCCATGACCACATCACGGTCCAGGACGAGGTAATCCGACTCCAGGACGCCCAGCCAGCCGTTCCGAAACCCCAGAATCTCCCAGCCCTCGCTGGAGGCCGCCCTCGTCAGCGCGCGTATGGCCGCATTCAGGCCCGGAGCGTCGCCGCCGCCGGTGAGCACACCGATCCTCATCGACTCCGTCCTTTCTCGACCCGGTGCGGGCCCCCGCCAGCGGAGGATCCTTCACCAGCTCCCGGTGAAGGACTACGAGCCCCCGAGCGCCTCTCGCAGCCCCGAGCCCCACGCGTCCTCCATGCCGGCCAGGGCCGCGTCCAGCACGCCCGAGACCAGGAGTCGGTCGCCGCCGACGCGCCCAAGCAGGGCCATCGGCACGTCGTGCTCCACTGCCAGCCGTTCCAACGCCGCCCAGCGCTCCACCTCCAGAGACACCACGATGCGTGACGGGGCCTCCCCGAAGAGGGCGGCGTCCCACCGTCCGCCAACCTTCGCCTCGACCTCCAGCCCCCGTCCACCCAGGATGCACGACTCGGCAAGGGCGACGGCAAGGCCTCCCTCCGAGCAGTCGTGGGCCGAGGCCACGATGCCTCCGGCCACGGCGGTGCGACAGAGCCGCTGCACGCGGACCTCTAGGTCCAGATCGAGCGTGGGCAGGCCGGCGACCGAGCCATGAAGCAGCTCCAACGCTTCGCTGCCAGCCAGGTCCGAGGCGTCCCCGCGAACCTCCGACGCTCCCAGGAGAACAACGAGGTCTCCGTCTCGGGTCCACCCGGCGCCGGCGTGACGGGTCACATCTTCCAGAAGCCCCAGCGCCCCCGCGACCGGCGTGGGGTACACGCTCTGGCCGCGGCTCTCATTGAACAAGCTAACGTTGCCGCTCACCACCGGTACGCCCAAGGCTCGGCATGCCTCGGCCATGCCCCGGATCGCCTGTTCGAGCTGGTAGTAGACGTCAGGGCGCTCCGGATCGCCGAAGTTCAGGCAGTCGGTCACCGCAATGGGCTCCGCCCCCACGCACGAGAGGTTGCGGCACGCCTCCGCCACCGCCAGTGCTCCGCCGACGAAGGGCTCTAGGGAGGTGATCCGCCCATTGCCGTCGGTGGCGAGGGCGATGGCTCGGCCAGTCCCACGCAGCAGCAGCACCGCCGCGTCGCCGCGGCCCGGAGGGACCACGGTGGCGGCCTGGACCTGATGGTCGTACTGGCGGTAGATTCCCGCTCGGCTAGCGATGTTCGGTGATGCGAGCAACTGGATGAACGCCTCGTCTGGGGAGAGGCTTGGCAGCGGCAGCGCATCCAGGTCAACCGCCTGGGCCGCCTCCATCTCCGACGACTTGACGCCGTGGGAGCGGTACTGAGGCGGCTCCATCAGGTCGTGGACCGGCACCGTGGCCACCAGGGCATCGCCCTCGTAGATGCGGACCAACTCGTCGTCCGTGATCTCGCCGATCACCTCACTGGTCAGGTCCCACTTGGCGAACAGGTCCATCAACCCCTGCTGCATCCCGCCGTGGACGATGAGCAGCATCCGCTCCTGGGACTCGGAAAGCATGACCTCATAGGGGGTCATGCCGGTCTCGCGACGGGGAACCTGGGTCACGTCTATCCACACCCCGGCGCCGCTGTTGCCGGCGCACTCGACCACCGAGCTGGTGAGCCCGGCCGCCCCCAGGTCCTGCATTCCGGCGATGGACTCCGGGAAGCGCTCGAGAGCCTCCAGGCAAGCCTCGATCAGCACCTTTTCCATGAAGGGGTTGCCCACCTGGACTGTCGTGCGGAGCTCCCGTTCGACCTCGAAGGTCTGGGAGGCGAGGCCGGAGGCGCCGTGTATGCCGTCGCGGCCCGTGTCCGCCCCCACCAGGAGCAGCAGGTCTCCGGGGCCGGAGGCGATGGCGCGCACGATCCGATCCCGCTGCACCAGACCCACGCACATGGCGTTGACCAGAGGGTTTTCCGCGTACGACGGGCTGAAGCAGACCTCCCCCCCCACATCCGGCACACCGATGCAGTTGCCGTACCACGATATGCCCGACACCACGCCCTGCAGCAGGTGCCGCTGCCTGGGCGTGTCTGGGGTGCCGAAACGTAGAGAGTTGAGCAGCGCGATGGGCCTGGCGCCCATGGTGAGGATGTCCCGAACGATTCCGCCGACCCCGGTGGCCGCGCCCTGGAACGGCTCCACGGCCGAGGGGTGGTTGTGGGACTCGATCTTCATGACCACGGCCAAGCCGTCTCCCACGTCCACGACGCCGGCGTTCTCAGCGCCGGGCGCCACGACCATCCTCGGGGAGTCGGAAGGGAAGAGGCCAAGGAGGGGGCGAGAGTGCTTGTAGCCGCAGTGCTCGCTCCAGAGGGCGCCGAAGAGGCCCAGCTCCACGGAGTTGGGCTCCCGGTCCAGGCGGTCTACGATCTGCTGGTACTCCTGGAGGCTGAGAGCGATCTCCTGGAGCGTTTCGGGACTGACCGTCACGTGGACCCCTCTGCGTGGATTTGGTCGAGCATGGCGGCCCAATTGCGTGGGGTGATCGAGCGCCCGACGGACGCCTGGCGGCGTCGCGGACCCTGCCAGGACCAGTTTCAAGGTACCAGCAGCGGCATGGGCGGTCAAGGACGGAGGGAAGGGCAGGGTCGAAACACCCCAGGCCGGGGCGATTCCGACAGCGACGTGTGTCGTTGGGAGCGCGCTCGCCCAGGAGGCGCGCTTGTCGCGGGGGCGGTCCTTCTTCCAGCCAAGCTCCCAGCTAGGGCGTGAGCGTCTTGGGCGATGGGACCGGCGGCGGCATCTCCCAACGCACTCCATAAGCCGCGGCGCACGAACCGCACGGACCGGCGGTCGTAGGGATTGCCGCCTGACCAGGGCGACGCCCGGCGCCATACGTTTCACACCTGTTCCACACTTGACCCCACCTCTACCATGCTATATAGTCCAGTGGGATTATCACTGAACGCTTTCACAAGCCACGCCGGTAGCGTGGTAAGCTTGATAGTCGGAAGACAGCTAATATAAGGAGGCCAGTGGTGCGAACGAGTAGAGGTCAGAGGCGCAGGGCTCTCAAGGCGATCCTCTCAACGGTTGTCTTGGTGTCCGCTATGGCGCTCGCGAGCTGGACCACCGTGTTGGCTCAGGAACCCGAGAGCCTTGAACTCCCGGCCGCCGGCGGCACGCTCAGCTTTGCCGATGGCGCCGTCTCCCTCTCGGCCCCCGATGGCACGGCTACTTCCGCAGTAACGATTAGCTACACGCCGCTGGACGCAACCAGCGCACCCGCGGCAGCGCCCGAGGGCATGGACTTTGGGTCTCAGATCTTCTCCCTGGAAGTGCTCCAGGACGGCGTGGCCGACCCCACATTCAGCTTCCGTCAGCTGGTTTCCGTGACGGTCCAGTACGGGGACGCCGATCTCGCGGGCGCCATGGGCGGGCGCGACGATAGCATCAAGCTATATGTGCACGACAGCGTGGGCGGCGGCTGGCTAGCCCTTGACGCGGCCATTCAGGATGTCGTGCACGGGACGATCACCACCAGCATCCAAGGACAGGTAACCCTGGCCCTTGTCGTGACACCGGAGCCGGTCGCCGAGCCGACGGCCACCGCGGTCCCGACCGCCACACCGGTCCCGACCGCCACACCGGTCCCGACGGCCACCGCCGTCCTACCGGAGTCGGGCGACATCGCACCCTGGTCCGGCGCCGCGATGGCCCTCGGGCTCTTGGGCGCGGCATTCGTCCTGGGCGGCGGCTACGTCCTCGTGCGGAGCGGCGCGCGCAGGTAGGCGCCCCTCCCAAAAACGACCCAGAACGACAAGAGAGAGGGCCGCCGATTCCGGCGGCCCTCTCTCTTTGGGTCTTCTCCACTGCGCCCCGGCAATCGACCGACTGGGGCGCATCCTGGACCGACCTCAATGGCAACGGGAAGGGTCAGCACGGGGCTGAAGAGACATCCATCCAGCCAAGAGGCGGTCGGCGGGCCGCGCCACGACAACGTGGTCGCCGATGGTGCGGAAGGGGTCGTCCGGCTGTCGTCCCGGTCGGGGCAGCTGAGGAGCTACTCGCCTAGCCCCGGTACCGGAACTTGCCCTCCACGCTGTCGCGGTTCAGGCGGCGGCTGAGGTGCAGCCCTTCCAGGACGAACTCGACGGTGGAGGCGAAGACGGCCTCTTGGGTCTTGGAATCGACGCCGAAGCGCTCCAGGGCGGCACCGAAGCCAAGCTCCTCACCCAGCCGCTCGGTGTAAGCGAAGGAAGGGACATCGCTCCCCACGTCCGCCACCAGCCCCTCCTCGAAGCGCTGCAGGATGACGTCGAAGTCCCCGGGCGCGAAGTACTGGTTGAAGGTTGTGAGCACAGCCTTCCTGGTCATCTCATCGATGATCCGGCCCTCGCGGCCCTCTTCCACGGTCTCCAGCTCCAGCTTGCCGACGGTGGAGGAGAGGATAGAGGGAAGGTCGGAAACCCTGGGAGCGGCCTGGGACTCCTGGTATCGGATGGCCCTTCGGAGGGCGCATGCGGCCAGGGTCTCGTAGTTGGCGATGGAGACGCGCACCGAAACCCCGGACCGCTGGTTTATGTCCCCGCTGCGCCGGGCGAGCGCGGTGAACTCAGCGACAATGTGGGCCATGAACGACGGCACCGTAATGGTGTCGTCGGTGTCCGGGAAGCGAGTGCGCTCCTGCTCGACGATGGCGAGCTCCTGCTCGGTGGTCCTGGGGTAGTGGGTGCGTATCTGAGCGCCGTACCGGTCCTTGAGAGGGGTGATGATGCGACCCCGGTTGGTGTAGTCTTCCGGGTTGGCGCTGGAAACCACGTAGACGTCCAAGGGGAGACGAACCCGGTGGCCGCGGATCTGGATGTCCCGCTCCTCCATCAGGTTGAAGAGCCCCACCTGGATGCGCTCCGCCAGGTCCGGCATCTCGTTGATGCAGAAGATGCCCCGGTTCACCCGAGGGATGAGGCCGTAGTGGATGGTGAGCTCGTCGGACAGGTAGCGACCCTCGGCCACCTTGATGGGATCGACCTCGCCAATCAGGTCCGCGATGGAGATGTCGGGGGTCGCCAGCTTCTCCGCGTAGCGCTCGTCGCGGTGGAGCCACGCGATCTCGACGTCGTCGCCGAACTCGGCCGTCCTGTCCAGGCAGGCGCGGCAGATGGGGTGGTAGGGATTGTCCGAGATCTCACACCCCGCGATGTACGGAATCTCCTCGTCCAGGAATCCCACCAGGCTGCGGATCAGGCGCGACTTGGCCTGGCCCCGCTCGCCCAGGAAGATGATGTCCTGGCCGGCCAGAATGGCGTTCTCGACCTGCGGAATGACTGTCTCTTCGTACCCCATGATGCCGGGGAAGAGCTGCTCCTTGTTGCGCAGCCGCTCCATGAGGTTCTTCCGAAGCTCATTGCGCACGGGCACCACCTGGTACCCGGACTTCCTGAGCTCCCCTACGGTCTTCGCTTTTCGCGCCTTCGGCATCCCGGCCTCCAGACCCATTGCCCGTCCTGCGGATCGGGCTCATCCATGCGTACGTGTCAGTGCGCCCCGGCGCACCAGTCTCACACCCCCGTGCGACTCCTGTCAACAGCGCCCTGTGCACCGCGTCACGCCTTGAACCCCCCTCCGCCAGCATGGTACTATTCGTGCGCACCGTCAGGGGGAGAACGGGAGGTCCCGTGGCGCCCCGCAAGCAGGCCATCATCGCCCAGCATCCGCCCCAAGGTTCGGGCTCGACGCCACGCCAAGGTCCGGCGAGCGTCCTGGTGCAGGTCTTTCCGCCGTTCCGCGCGCGCGTATCGCTCGAACGGCTCAAGGAGCTTGCCCTGGCAGCCCTTGCCGTCGGGAGGGCGCCGGACGGGCCGATGGCCGAATCGCAACCGCTCGCGCTTGGCGTGGTGATCGCCGATGACGAGACGGTGCGCGACCTCAACCATCTATACCGGGGTCTGGACGAGACTACAGACGTCCTCGCTTTCTCCCCGGTCCACGCGGGCCCGTACGAGGGCGAGAGCGAGCCCCCGCCGCCGCCGGAAATCGCGTTCCCGCAAGTCGAAGGCCTGGAGGAAGATCTCGGGGAGGTGGTGGTGGCGTTTCCGCAGGCCGAGCGGCAAGCAACACAGGGGAGCCGCGCCACGGCGGATGAGGTGGACCTCCTGGTGGTCCACGGCGTCCTGCACCTCCTGGGACACGACCATGCGGAGCCCGACCAGGAGCGGACGATGCAAGAGCTGGAGCGCGCCGCACTTGCCCAAGTCGGGCCGGGGCGCTGAGGCCCCCAGGGCCCTCGCGGGCAGCCGCGGAGTGAGCGTCGGAGGCGGGGTGGGGAAGGTCGGACCGACATGACGACTGGCAGCGTTCTCTATCGCAAGTGGCGGCCCCAGCGCTTCGCCGACGTGGTGGGCCAGGCGCCGGTTATCCAGACCCTGCGCCAAGCGGTGCGGCTGGGACGGGTCGCCCACGCCTACCTCCTGTGCGGGCCGCGGGGCACCGGGAAGACGAGCACCGCGCGCATCCTGGCGAAGGCACTCAACTGCCGAAGCCTTGCACCCAGCTCCCCCGAGGCCGCCGACGCCGATGGCGAACCCGACAACACCTGCCCCTTCTGCATGGCGGTCAACGAAGGCCGCGCTCTGGACCTGATCGAGATGGATGCGGCCAGCACCCGAGGCATCGATGACATCCGCAGTCTACAGGAGCGGGTGTTCGGCGCCGGTCCCGCGGAGGGGCGATGCAAGGTGTACATCCTGGATGAGGTCCACATGCTCACCGAGCCCGCCTTCAACGCCCTCCTCAAGACCCTGGAGGAGCCCGCCCCGTGGGCCTACTTCGTGCTGTGCACCACCGAGCCCCACAAGGTGCCCGCGACGATCGTCTCCCGCTGCCAGCGGTTCGACCTGCGGCGCATCACCCCACGGGACGTGGAGGCCCAGCTGGAGCGGATCTGCGAGGCCGAGGGGACCGAGTGGGAGCCGGAGGCGCTCCGAGCCGTCGCTCGGGCCTCCTCTGGAAGCCTGCGGGACGCCTGCAACATCCTGGAGCAAACGTCGCTCTCATACGGCAACCGAGTCTCGCTCGAGGGGGTCGAGAGCCTCTTGGGGCTGAGCAAGGACCCGCGAGCGCTGGACCTGGCCCGCCACGCCCTTGGAGGCGACCTGGCGGCGGGCCTTACAACGATCAGCGAGGCCTCGGCCGGCGGGCTCGACCGTCAGTCGCTGCACCGCCAGGTGGTCGATCACCTGCGGTCGGTGCTCCGGTGGAAGTCAGAGGTCGCCACGGCCTCGGACGACTCGTTGGACGTGCAGGAGGCCCTGAAGTCGCTGGCGGCGGCCACGCCGTGGGAGACGCTGCTGCGGGCGGTCCGCCTGTTCGGCCAGGTGAACCTGCGCAACAGCGACGGCCTCTCGACGCTCCCTCTGGAGCTGGCGCTGATCGAATGCGCGTCGCCCCCGGAAGCCCCCGCGGCTTCAGTCGCGGTCCGGCCCACGGAGATCGCGGCGCCGCCCCGGCCCGCCGCTCCACCCCCACCGGCCGCGCGACCCGCAGCCACTCCACCCGCCGCGGCACGGCCCCCCGCAGCGCCCACGCCTGCCCGCGAATCCTCTGCGATACCGGCTGCGATGCCGGACCCCGGCCGCGCCGAGCGGGCGCCCGAGGCGCCGCCGCCGAGCGCCCCCCCTCCTCCAGGGGATGGGCGGCCTCTGAACGAGGAGCAGTGGAGCGCCCTGCACCAGCCCCTCAAGCGCTATCGAGGCAAGAAGTACGTCCTGGGGTCGCTGCTCCTGGACTGCCGGTCGCACTACACTGATGGAACGGCTCTGGTGCTCGTGTTCAAGAACGCGGCGAACCGCGACCGTCTCGAGGAGGAGATGGAGCACCCACCGAGCCGGGAGGCGCTCGACGACGCGGTGCAGGCCGCCCTTGGCGGCCCCCACGACCTGAAGCTGCTCCTTGTCGATGGCGGCGGCGGCGACCCTTCGACGTCCCAAGGGCACCTGGTGCGCGCCGCGGTGGCGATGGGCGCGAGGATCATCCCGGACCGAGAGGAGAACCGATGAACCGACAGTTCATGCGACAAGCGCAGCAGCTCCAACAGCGGCTGGAGAAAGCCCAGGAGGAGCTGGAAGCCGCCACGGTAGAGGCCACGGCCGGGGGCGGCATGGTCACGGCTGTGGTGACGGGGAAGCTGCGGCTGACCTCGCTCACCATCGACCCGGAAGCGGTGGACCCGGACGACGCGGAGGTGCTGGGAGAGATGGTGATGGCAGCGGTCAACGAGGCGCTGCAGAAGGCCCAGGACCTGGCGCAGCAGAAGATGGGGGCGATCACCGGCGGCCTCAACATCCCCGGGCTGACGTAGGGGGAGAGTCCTCATGGCGACGGAGGCGGTTGGCAGGCGCAGCCACGGGCTGCCGTCCGGCCTGGGCGGGGTGCTCGCCGCGCTCCTGGCGGACCCGGAAGTGGCGAAGGCGCAGCAGCGGGCCAACGACCCAGACCTGCTGCGAAGGCTGCAAAAAGCGTGGGTTCGGGGCCAGTTGCGCTCCCAGGACGTCGAGAAGGCGCAAGGCACCCCTCAGGGCAAGACGCTAGCGCAACATGGCCCCGGTCGGGCGGCACTGAGCGTCTTTCTGGCAGTGGCTTTGGCGGAGGAACGGCAGTTTGGAAGGGTGGCCCAGGTACTTGGTCCGGCCGAGCAGGACCCCAGAACCAAAGCATCGGCCGCGGCACTGAAGGCGCGCGCGTTTGAGGAGTTGGGTGAAGAGGCCTCAGCGGATGTCTGCATCAACGCGCTCGAAAAGGACCAGGCATATCGGTGGCTCACACCCCTCTTCCAGAACCTGGAAATCGTGAGTGCCAATCGAGGCGTCATGGCCGTCGCAGCGGGGGACAGCCGGCAGTTCGAAGCTTCGGCTCTTCGTTTTCTTGCGATCCACCACCGGAGCGTAGAACAGGGATTTCAGCACCCAATGGACTCCACGCTGAACGCTTTTCGCCTGAACCTGCAAGGCCAGCATGAAGAGGCTTTCCAGGCTCTTTGGTCGTACGGATATGACCAACCGTCACCGGACGAGAGGGAGAACTGGCTGACACGAGCCCCGATGGAACGCGAGCGTCTCCTGGAGGAGGCGGACGGCCAGGCGCTGGAGGCGCTGGAGGAGTTCGCGGAGCTCGTCCGCCTGCTGGCCATCGAAGACCCGTTCGAGCGGTGGGACGAGCTCGCACGGGTCATCAGCGCCGACTGGCCTGAAGGGCTGTCCAAAGAAGACGCAGTTAGTCAAGGTCGGGAATGACATCCGCGCGGACCGTCCAGGAGTTGGTCATTGATGCCGACGTGTTTGTAGATGCCCTGGTCCACCCCCGGGAATACCACTCGCCTCAGCCGGGGAACCCAGAACGACATGCCGCCGCCCCCTACGTTGAAGGCCTCAAGAGCGGTGACTACGTGAGCCATCTTCCCAGGCTCAGTGTCATCGAGACGTGCGCCACGGTGCGGAGGGTCGTCCGACGCCTTCCCAAGGCCCGCGCTCTGGCCATCAGTCTCACATTCCGGGAGTGGGAGAGAGATGGGGCCGCAGTGATGCATGACATCGACGAGGCGTTCGCGATTCGGGCCGTCGATGCAGCAATTCGGTACAATCTGCGAGGTGCAGATGCAACGTACGTTGCGTTGGCAGACGCGCTTTCAATCCCTTTCAAGACAAGAGACGGTCAAATCTTGGCCAACTATCCGGGAGCCTCCCCCCCATGACCTACCTGCGCCCGGACCCCCTGCCCACCGTCGCGCCTGTGGCGCGCCTGGTCGAGGAGCTCCACAAGCTGCCCGGCATTGGCGCCAAGAGCGCCCAGCGCCTCACCTACCACCTCGTGCGCATGCCCATCGAGGAAGCCCGAGCCATCGCGGAAGCCATCCTGGCTGTCAAGGACCAGGTCGGCTCGTGCCGCATCTGCCAGAACATCACCGACCAGGATCCCTGCGCCATCTGCACCGGCCCATCCCGGGAGCGCGGGGCCATCTGCGTCGTCGAGGAACCGCTGGACGTCCTGGCCGTCGAGCGGACCGGGGTCTACCGAGGCCTCTACCACGTGCTGAACGGCGCCATCTCACCGATGAACGGCGTCGGCCCCGACGAGCTCCGCATTCGGGAGCTCCTCCAGCGCCTCCAGGCCGGCGAGCAGCCCGACGCCGACGGCGAACGGGTTCGCGAGGTGATCCTGGCGACCAACTCCAACCTGGAGGGCGAGGCCACGGCGATGTACATCCAGCGGCTCCTGACCCCGCTAGGCATGCGCGTGACGCGGCTGGCTCGGGGCCTGCCCACGGGCGCCGAGCTGGAATACGCCGATGAGCACACCATCATCCGCGCGTTCGAGGGCCGCCTCGACTTCTGAGCCGCGGCGCCGCCGTCGGGTGCGCGCGAGCACTCATGGCCGCCGCGGGGCCTCCCCTGTGGGCCGAACGAGCCCGAGGAGCGGAGCGGATGCAGGGCACTGACCGGCCCCGCCTCTACAAAGCGGACGGGGTAGTCCTCAAGCAGATGCCGCTGGGCGAAGCCGATAGGCTTCTCACTATCCACACCGACGCCCTGGGCAAGCTGCGGGCCGTGGCACGGGGGGTTCGTCGCCCCAGGAGCCGGCTCGCGGGCCACCTGGAACCGCTCACCCACGTCCGGTTGCTGGTGGCGCGAGGGCGAAACCTGGATGTCGTGACCGGGGCCGAGACCCTGCGGGGCTTCCCCAGGTTGCGCGACGACCTGGGCAGCATTGCGCGTGGGCTGGTCTGCGCGGAGCTCGTCGACGCGTTCACCGTCGAGGGCCAGCCCAACCAGCCCCTCCTGGACCTCTTGGTGGAAACGCTGGCTCGGCTGGAGGAGGGCGCGGGCGACTCGCTCCTGTGGCACTACGTGTTTCACGTCCTGCGGCTGACAGGCTTCATGCCTGAGCTCCACAACTGCGTGGTCTGCGGCAAGGAGGTTCTCCCGGATCGGCACTCGTTCAGCCCCGGCCTAGGGGGCGTGGTGTGCGCGGAGTGCGTGCGGGCCGGGATGCCCGGTGTCCAGCCCACGGGGGCGGGCGCGCCGGTGCTCCCACTCTCGTTGAGCGCCATCAAGGTGCTCCGCCACTTCCGCGACCACTCCTATGACGCGGTGGAAGGCCTCCGCCTGGGCTTCGATCTACTCCGGGAGCTGGAGCGGCTGCTCGGCGGGTACGTCCGCTACCTGCTAGAACGAGCGCTCAAGAGCTCGGCCTTCCTGGCCAGGCTGGACCGGCTCTCGCGAGACTCGGTGGCCCGGGGCCCTCAAGCGCCCGCCCGCCCGCGCGTATCCTAGCCTGGACGTGGCGGCGCTGGACCCACCGGCGAGTCGACGCCGCCCTTGCCCCGTGCGTGGGAGAGTGTTATCGTTCGTCGATGGAATTCGTCGAGGCCCGGACCCCCAACGGGCCGGTTGAGGTGTGAGATGACGAGTGCGGCAAAGTCGGGCGCGGCTCCACGGCGGTTCCGTCTGCGTGTCGGAGACGAGTGGTTTGCCGTCGAGGTGCAGGACAGCGGCCCCAGCGCCGTGCGCGTCCTGGTGAACGACGAGCCGGTGGACGTGGAGATCGAGACCGTGGCTGAAGAGGCGTCTGCGCCGTCGCCGGGGCGTCCCACGCACGTCGAGAACCGGGACCTCAATCCGCCGGTCTATCACGTGCTGGAGAATCACCTGCGCCTGGGCGTGGAGTCGGGAAGAGCGGCCCAAGCGGCGCCCGCTCCCGCCCCGCCGCCGCCATCCGCGGTTGGCGATCCCAAGCGCATCGTGGCCCCCATGCCGGGCCGCATGATCAGCGTCGCTGTGAAGCCGGGGGACCAGGTGGCCGCCGGAGACGAAGTGTGCGTCATGGAGGCGATGAAGATGCAGCAAAGCATCCGCGCCTCCGCTGCCGGAGTCGTCAAGGAGGTCCACGCCGAGACGGGGCAGATCGTCGCCGTGGGTGCGGTTCTCGTCGAGCTGGAGTGACGACGACCCCTCTCGGGGCCTTGGTTCGCCTGTAGCGTGGGAGGCGTGGCGTGCTCTTCCTGTCCATCCTCACGATCGATCGGGAGCGGGATCCCGAGCTTTGGGCAACGATGTGGCAGGGCGTCTCGCCGCCCGGACTCACGCTGCACCACGCGTACTTGGGCGGGAACCGGCTTGTCTTCGTCTGGGAAGGGAACACCGACGCAGAGCTCCTGTTCATGGAGCGGTGCAGCCAGGTGGGCGACCTGGAGACCTTCCCGGTGATCGACCGGACCGACGGCTGGCAGCTAGCCTTCACCCGCGACCTGGACGGGTTCAGGTCGATGATGGCGGGGCGGGGCCTGAGCGATGAGCAAGTCGACGCCGCTGTGGACTTGCGCTCCGCCGCCCACGACGCCCCGAACCTCTTCGCGGCGCAGCGCGTGGCGCGGGAGTGGATCGAGCGACAGGAGGGCGGCTGAGGCCGGGGCCGTCCCTGGCTCGGACAGGCCTGTCGTGATCCTTTCCCGAGGGAAGGACGGAAGGCTCGCATCGAACGGAGAGGCCGCATCCCGTTCGGCCTCGGGGACAAGTCGCTCATCTCCCCTTGAGCCGAGCAAGTAGACGACACCGAGGCATGCGATGCAATCCCCAGAAGTCGTGATCCAGGTGGAGGGCCTCGTCAAGCGGTATGGCGAGCTTACCGCAGTGGCCGGCGTCTCCTTCGAGGTTGCCCGCGGGGAGGTCTTCGGCATCCTGGGGCCCAACGGCGCCGGCAAGACCACGGCCCTGGAATGCATCGAGGGGCTGCAGACCCCCTCCGGCGGTCGCGCGGCGGTGCTCGGAATAGACACGCAGGAGCACGCCGACCGGGTCAAGGCGCGGATCGGGGTCCAGCTACAGGCGTCGGCGTACTTCGAGCAGCTCACGTTGACGGAGATCCTGGACCTGTTCGGGCGCATGTACCCCACCCGCCTCCCACCCCTGGAGCTCCTGGAGCGCGTGGACCTGGTGGAGAAGGCCAAGACCACAGTCAACAAGCTGTCCGGGGGGCAGAAGCAGCGCTTCACCCTGGCCGCGAGCTTGGTGAACGACCCGGAGATCGTCTTCCTCGATGAGCCCACCACCGGCCTGGACCCGCAGGCCAGGCGCAACGTCTGGGATCTCATCGAGCGGATGCACGGCGAGGGTCGGACCGTGGTCCTGACGACCCACTACATGGAGGAGGCCCAGGTCCTCTGCCAGCGGGTGGCGATCATGGATGCGGGACTCATCGTCGCGCTGGACACTCCCACCAATCTGGTGCTCGGCCTCCCGGTCCCCTACCGGATCCGGCTCCAAGCGTCGGCGCCACTGCCCGTGGGGGAGATGGAGCGGCTCGACGCGGCCCGGGAGGTCCACGCCCGCGACGGCGACTCGTACACCGTCACCTCGACGCACGCCGCGAAGACGCTCCCGGACCTGCTGGCTTTGGTGGGACGCATCGGCGTGACGCTCGACCATCTGGAAGTCATCACGGCAACCCTGGAGGATGTCTTCCTGGAGCTTACCGAGAAGGAGCTGCGGGAGTAGCGCCATACTGTTCGCCTTGGTCGTGGCCAACCTCAAGCTGATCTACCGGGACCGCCAGGCCCTCTTCTGGGCACTCGCCTTTCCCCTCATCTTCCTTGTCATCTTCGCCCTGTTCGATTTCGAAGGCCCGACCTCGGTAGAGATAGCGGTCCTGGACCATTCCCAGAACGACATCTCGCGGGAGCTGGTGGCTGATCTCGAAACGCTGGACATGCTGGAGCTCGAGACGGGGGCGGACGAGGCCGCCGCCCGCCAGCGCATCGCCGACGGCGAGCTGGGGTACCTTCTGATCATCCCGGAGGGTCTGGCCCCCGCAGGAGGCGCGGCCCAAGCTCCGGCCTCGCTGACGCTCGTCTTCGACGAGAACCGCGTGATGACCAACCAGATGGTCGAGGGACTGGTCCTGCGGTTCCTGGACGGCGCCAACCTGAGGCTCCAAGGCGTCCGGCCGTTCCTGGCCCTCCAGAAAGAGGGAATCAACGGGCGTCAAGTCAGCTACTTCGACTTCCTGCTCCCCGGCTTCGTGGGGATGGGCGTGATGACCTTCTCGATCATCGGGATGGCGTCCGTGCTGACGCTCTACCGGCAGCAGCGCATCCTCCGACGGATCCAGGCAACGCCGCTGCGGGTGCGCACGTTCTTCACGGCTCAGGTGCTGGCGTGGCTGGTGCTCTCGCTGGGCCAGGCAAGCATAATCCTGCTCGCGGGCACGGTCATTTTCGGCGCGCGTGTGTACGGGAACTACGCCTGGGTGGTCCCTCTGGTGGTCCTGGCGAACCTGACATTCCTGAACCTTGGGTTCATTGTCGGTTCCATCGCCAAGACGGTGAACGCCGCCAGCGGGCTTGGGAACGCCGTGGCGATGCCGATGATGTTCCTCTCGGGGGTGTTCTTCCCGACGGACAACCTGCCGACCATCCTGGCGAGGACCGTAGCGTACCTGCCGCTGTCGCCGATGCTGGAAGCCATGCGTGGGGTGCTGTTGGACGCGCAGCCGCTGTACAATTACCCGGCTCAGCTTGCCCTGCTAGCGGCCTGGGTGGTGGTGACGGGGGTAATAGCGATACGCGTCTTCAAGTTCGACTAGGGCAGAGGCTGGCGCGTTCCGCACGGGCAACTAGGTGCAACCCTCGGGTCGAAAGGCACGGGAGCGCGAGGGTCTACTTGGCGCTCCGTCCGCTGCGGAAGAGCCGCTCGAAGCGCGCCGCGCTGCGGTAGGGACCGACGACGGCAAGGTTCATCTTATCGCGCACGATGATATCCCGCGCCACGGCCTGGAGGTCGTCGGGCGTGATGACGTCCACCAGCGCCACGATCTCGTCCACGGGGGACACTCGGCCTCGCAGCAGCTCCTGGGTGCCGTTCCAGAGCGCCACGCTTCGCGTGTCCTCCATGCGGAGCATCAACCGTCCTTTGACCAGCTCCTTGGCTTTGGCAAGCTCCGCGTCGGGAACCCGCTCCAGCATTCGCTCCACCTCGTCAAGCACCAGCCCCACAGCCTGCGGCGCGTTCTTCGGGTCCAGGGCGGCGTAGATCGAGAGGGTTCCCGTGTCGCGCAGGTGGCTGGCGGCGCTGTGAACGTCGTACACCAGGCCGTGCTTCTCCCGAAGCTCGACGAACAGACGGCTGCTCATCCCCTCGCCAAGCACGACGCTCAGGAGGTCCAGAGCATACCGTTGCGGGTGCTCCGACGGGAGTCCCCGGAGCGCGAGGCAGAAGTGGGTTTGATCGCTCTTGCGGGTCTCCAGCCGCACCCTGGGGGCGTCCTGGCTGTCCTCTGCTGGGAACCACGTGCCCGGCGCGCCCCCCGGCCAGTCGCTCAGGCGCCTGGCGCAGTCCTCCAGGACCTCGTCGTGGTCGATGTTCCCGGCGACGGTGACGATGGCGTTGGAGGGGACGTATTGGCGGGCCATAAGGCCCAGAAGATCGTCGCGGCTCAGGTTGCCGACCGAGGTGGGGGTGCCGCCGACGTCGCGCCCCAGCGCCTGGTCGGGCCACAGCACCTCGTCGATAAGCAGACCCACGCGCTCGTCCGGGTGGTCGTTGGTCATCGCCAGCTCTTCCAGGATCACACCCCGCTCCTTCTCGATCTCCTGTGGATCGAAGAGGGAGTTCCGGAGCATGTCCAGGAGCAGGTCCAGGGCAGTCCCGAAGTGGGTCTGGGCGACCTTGCACCAGTAGACCGTCAGCTCACGGTCGGTGCTGGCGTTCATGAACCCGCCGACGCCTTCGATGGTCTCGCTGATCTCTTGGGGCGAGGGCCGCGTGGGCGTGCCCTTGAAGTAGAGGTGCTCGATGAAGTGGAAAGCGCCCGCCTGCTCATCCGTCTCGTACCGCGAGCCGCCACCGACCACGACGCCGATGGAGACCGAGCGAGTGTGGGGCATGGCGCTGGTTATGACCCGAAGGCCGTTGCCTAGGACACTCTGCCGCAACGCGGGGTCTGTCAAGGGTGTGCTGCCCTCCTGGAATGGTGTGGAGCGGTCCGGGCCGATGGGTGAGCGCCTTGGGGTTTCGGGGTCATACGGCCCGAATGACAAGCCCCAGTGTACGGCGCGGCGGCCCGTGGGGTCAATTTCACGCCAGTTGGTTGGCGTCAGCCAGGACGTCGCGGGCGGGGGCGCCGGCGTGGGTAGTGCCTGAGAGCCGCTGGTGCCGTATGATTGGTGCGCGCCGGAGGTGCGACTTGAGCCTGGTTCTTCTGTTCTTGTTGGTGCTGTGGACCGTCACGGTGGGGACGACGCTGCTGGTCGCCCGTAACCGCATTGGGCGCGCCGGGGCGTCCCTGGGAAACGAGCTACTAGCCCGGGGTGTGGCGCTCGTCTCCGCGAGCGTGGCCCTGGGAGCGCTGGGGCTTGCGGGCTCGCTCTTCACGGCCTCGACCGACGTGCTGCGGCTGGTGCCGTTCCTGTGGCTGGCGGCCGCGGCGCCGCTGGTGGTCCCGCCCCTGGCGTGGCGGGGCGCGCTGAGGGTCAGCTCGATGGGCTTGATCCTAACGTCGGTGATGCTCAGCGCGGCGGGGGCGCCGGTCCTGGCGCTCTACGTGCTGGCGCGGCTCATCATGACAAACCCGGAGATTATTTGAGCTTGCGGGAGCCCGCGTGATGCCCGAGACAGCAATCGTGATCTCTGTAGCCGCAGTCGTGCTTGCCCCCGCTACGGCGCTTGGGGCGACCTTACTGACGTACCGCCTGGCCTCCCGACGCTTCCGGCACGATGTGGAGGAGACCAAGTGGCAGCGGATCCAGGAGTCCTACGAGAAACAGATAGCATCCGCCGAGAAGCGAGGTGACGGGGCCAAGGGCGCTGAGCTGCGACGGGAGTACGAGGGGCAGCTGGAGGCATGGCGGGCGCAGCAGGATTTGGAAGGCGTGGCGCCCCGTGCCATTTCCGCCGGGGGGGTGCCCACCCTTGAACCTGCGGAGGTCGAGCGGCTACGAGGGCTGCTGGCGGCCTCCGCCCCGCTGAGCCCGGGCGCTCTCTCCGCTGAGGACCACTGGCTGCGCGGGAACGCGTTGCACGAAGCCGGGCAGTACGAGGAGGCGCTGGCAGCCTACGATCGATCCCTGGCCCTGCGGCCGGACGACCCCGAGGCCCACAACAACCGGGGGGCTGCGCTGGGGAACCTGGGTCGCCACGAAGAATCGCTTGCGGCCCACGACCGGGTGCTGGCCCTGTGGCCCGACTACCCCGTGACCCATAGCAACCGCGGGGATGCGCTGGCTCACCTGGGCCGCTACGAGGAGGCGCTAGCAGCCCACGACCAGGCGCTGGCCCTGCGGCCGGACTACCCCACTGCCATCTACAACAAGGCGTGCGCTTACAGCCTGATGGGGGACGGCGAATCGGCGCTGGAGTGGCTGGAGCGCGCCATCGCTGCGGACAAGTCGTTCCGCGCATCGGCCCGCACGGACGAGGACTTCATGTTCCTCCGCGACCACCCGAAGTATGGGCCGCGGTTCCGGGAGCTTGTCGGGGAGTAGCCATCCCGTTCGTGGTGAGCCCTTCGTCCTTCCCCGGGGGAAGGATCAGGGCAGGCTTGTCGAGCCACCGGCGCCATCGCGGCCTTCGATCCTTCCCACTGGGAAGGACCAGGACGAACGGAGGGCGTACCCGCTTCTGCCGAGTTCAGGCCCATGGCGAAGAAGCCCCCTCTCCCTCCCACGCCCTCCGCACTCCTGGCCCCCCAGTGCAATCCCCGCCCTCTTCCGTCAGGGAGTGCACATCAAGCGCAGAACGCGCACAGGAGTGCATGATACGCATGGCTGTTGGCGAGAGGTCGGGGGAGCCCACCGGAGTGTTCCGGCAGACCGATTCGCGACTCGTGACACGGGCACGGGCGGTCCTCGCCTCCCGCCCGGTGAGGCGAGACGCCGCCCAATGCTCCGTCTTCCTGGGCACCACACGGGCGCTCGCCCCAACGGCCGCGAAGGCCTCCGTGACGGCGTTGACGATCGCGATGGTGGCGGCCTGGGTGGCCAAATCGTAAACGGACGGAGGTGCATGATGCGCACGTCGGTCGGTGGGGATTCTCACGAGGAGTCGCGGATACACAGAATAGCCTGGCGGGTGGGACGGGGCGCCGGGGAAGTCGCGTCCCGTGGCAAGTCGGTCGCCCGCTCGCCGCAGGTCTGGCGGGCCGGCACCCAGACCGCCGTTGTCGTGGCGGTCAGCCGTGGCCTCATGCCGGGTGCGATCGGCAGCAGCGCGTCGCTGCTGGCTGTCGCCGTCGTTGCAGCGTGGTCACAGTCGCCAGAGATGGGAGGAGCGTGAGATGCGTATAGGGTTCAGCAACTGGTCGGGATCACCCGAGGGAGTGGTAGGAGTTTGGACAGGTGCCAAGAGACTGGGCGGAAAGTTGTCGCCCCATCTAGGGCCCGTGATCCAGTCGCCCCGAGTATACGCCGAGGTCATACCCGGCCTTGTGCTCATGGCGACCACAAGGGGTCTCGTGTCGCCAGCCACGGGGGCCCGCCTGTCGTCCTTGGCCGTCGCCTCGGCGACTGCATGGTTGGCGAGGCCGAAGACAGAAGGAGCGTGAGATGCGTATAGGTAGGGCAGACTTCGATCGCGGATACGCAGGGCGGGTTCACCAGGCGGTGTTCGACGCCGTGCCGGAGGACGAGGCGGTGGACGAGTCGGAGCTTCGAGCAGCCTATGACCGCGCCGGGGAGGTCGACAAGCCGTCCTTCGAGCGGGTCGTGGACGACCTGCGCCCCCAGGTGGAGCGCAAGCGCATCGGCGAACGGACCTTCTACATTCGCCGCCAGCCGTTTCTCACCACCGCGGAGGTGGCGCGTCGGCTGGGCGTCTCCAAGCGAACGGTGCAAGCGTGGGCGCAGCAGGGTAAGCTGTTGGGCCAGCAGGTGGGCGGGCGCGTGCGCTTCGCCGCCGAGTCGGTGGAGGACTGGATGAAGGGACATCGGACCACGACAGCCTACACCGTGAGCGACCCGCCGCAGGCCCAGGTGTGGGACAATGAGAAGGATGCAGGTTATGACCGACAGTAGTCGCAGCGACGTTGTGCTGGTGCGGATCCAGCTGCCTGGGAAGGACGTCCCGTCTCTGCGGCCCGCCCTGGTGCTGGCGACCGAGACGTATCGGCAGGAACGCGACCAGGTGGTGGCGGCCGCGATCACCGGCGACACGACCCGGCTCCTGCCGGGCGACACAGCGATACAGGAGTGGCGGGAGGCCGGGCTGCAGGACCCCTCCGTTGTGACCGGGGTGCTGCTCACTCTGCCCGTCGAATCCATTGAGAAGCGGCTCGGGCAGCTATCGGCGGTGGACCTGAGGGCGGTGGAGGCAAGCCTCCGGCTAAGCCTCGGCGTGTAGGCCAGCCGCGACCCAGCCCCCACGAAAGGCACGACTGTGTTGAGGGTTCTGAGGCCCCACGGGATGACCAGGGACGACGCCAGATGCCGCGTCGAAGACCATGCGGCCGAGCTCATGGAGCGCCTCGGAACCTCCGTCACCAGCGTCGTGCGGGCCTGGAGCGGCGATGCCATGTCCTTTGCGTTCGCCGTGCGCGGTGTGCGCGTCCAAGGCACCGTTCACGTCGACGAGACGGATGCGATCCTGGACTTGGAAGGCCGTTCTTCCAGCGACCGAACGGTTCTGAAGTTGTTCGAGTCGCGGATGCGCTCGGAGATGGAAGAGGGGCTGAAGGGGATCTTCGCCGACTGATATGTCACTTCGCCGGATGGCGTGGTGTGGCGTCGATAGGGGAGAGTCCGCGATGGACGGCACTCTGGATGTCCATGGCCTCACATGGCGACAGGCAAGAGAAGCGTTCGTCGAACGCCATAACGACGCTGTCCTTGTCGCCGGCTCGGGCGTGCCCCAAAGATTGGATGTCGTGCACGGCTACGGTTCCACCGGTGAGGGAGGCGTCATCCGTGGGCGGCTCAGGAAGTTCCTGGAGGGGAACGGGGCCTACCTGGAGTTCACCCTCGGCGAAAGCCTGGACGGCAATCCGGGACACACCATCGTGATGCCCCTGAAGCTGCTGCCTGCCAAGGACGAGGAGCTGGCCCAAGCCGTCTTCGACTACTGCGTTCAACCACGCACGTCTGGCAAGATAACGGGCAAGCTCCGGCGGCACGGCGCGCCGGAGGTGCTGGCCGCGATATCCGCGTTGGAACGCCAGGGCAGGCTCCGCCCGGTGACGCGGGGCTCCCTGAAGCTATACCAATCCGTGTGATTGCCCCCTGGACCTTGGGATCGCCCCCGGAAACCAATGCGACGAACATCGTCACCCAGGCGGAAAAGGCTTTGCCGCCTAGGAGCCCCCGTGCTATAATGCCGTGGATTCTTCGCGGCGACCAAGGGCCCGCGGGTCCGGTGGCCGGACTAAGGAGTTGTGTGGCAAAGGCACGAGAGTACGAGATGATCGTGGTGCTCAGCCCGGCTATCGACGATGAGCAGGCATCGGGCACGGTGGAGCGCATTCACGGCGTCATCACGGGCAGTGGCGGATCGCTGATCAAGCACGAGCCCTGGGGGATGCGCCGACTGGCCTATCCGGTTCAGGACTACAACGAGGGGAACTACTTCCTCACCCAGTTCAGCGGCCAGCCCGACCTCACGCGCCAGCTCGAGGGTGCCCTGCGCCTCTCCGAGGAGGTGCTTCGGCACCTGGTGGTCAAGCTGGGGAGCTAGCGAGCGTAGCGAGCGCCGAGCGGACGACCGCTCTCGCGCCGGAGCGACACCCCTATGTACAATCGAATCATGGCCATTGGCAACCTGGGCCGGGATCCGGAGATGCGCTACACGGCCCAGGGTGTACCAGTGACCACATTCAGCATCGCGACCAACCGCGTCTACACAGACGCCGCGGGCCAGCGCCAGGAGGAGACCCAGTGGTTCACCGTGGTCACCTGGCGACAGCTCGCAGAGCAGTGCAACCAGTACCT
Source organism: uncultured Dehalococcoidia bacterium (assembly GCA_964436745.1). Lineage (GTDB taxonomy): Bacteria > Chloroflexota > Dehalococcoidia > Lucifugimonadales > UBA1127 > CAYTEC01. The sequence continues at coordinate 23,148 of CAYTEC010000019.1, forward strand.
GGTGAAAGGGAGGCGAGCCTTCGTCGAGGGGCGCCTGCACTCCCGTACCTGGGAAGGGAACGACGGTCGGCCCCACTTCGTCGTCGAGATTATCGCCGACCAGGTACGTTTCCTCGACCGGCCGGAGCGCGGCGGGGAGGCCTGGGCGGGCTCGGAAACGGGCTCGGAGACGGGCTCGGCGGATATTCCAGCCTCGGATCCCGATGACCTGCCTTTCTAGCGAGCCTGACCCCCTTCTACACGGAGGTTTCTGCGGACGATGACGACCCCTGGACAGACACCATCGGCACCACAGGGCGGCCCCGGGAGGCCAGCCGGCGCACCCCCCGGGCCACGCCCCGGCGGACCCCCACCCCGACCCGGGGGAGGAGGTGGTGGTTGGCGCGGCGGCGGCGGACCGGGCGGACCCGGTGGACCGGGAGGACCCCGTGGACCCGGAGGACCGCCGCGCGGCGGCGGGAGGGGCCGACGGTTCTACCCTCCTCGGCGTCGTGTCTGCGCCTTCTGCGTGGACAAGGTCAAGCACATCGACTACAAGGACGTGGGCAGGCTTCGCCGCTACGTGTCGGAGCGCGCTAGAATGGAGCCCCGGCGCAAGACCGGCACGTGCGCCAAGCACCAGCGCGCTGTGGCGCACGCCATCAAGCGGGCGCGGCTCCTGGCCATGCTTCCCTTCACCGCCGACCATATTCGAGCCACCGGCTGGCGGGGTTGATCCACTCACCTTGCCGCGCCGGCTCGTCCGGCCAGTGTCGGCCGCGGTGGATGCGAGCTTCGCCCGTGCCGTCGCGCGCGGGTGAGTGCGCCCGATGAGCGGGGGAAGCGATGGCTAACAGGAATCGAGCCGGGGCCAACCGCGGTGCCGCGACGCGCCCCCGGAACCGCAGGCGACCGTCCAAGAAGCGGGAGCGCGCCGCTCTGTTGCTGGGGGCCGTCGCCGTTCTCGTCATCGTCACCATCCCCGCTGTCGGCTACGTGATGAACTTCGTCATGCCCCCCCGGGAGACCGTGGTCCAGGTGAACGACACGCGGTACACGCTGGGAGACATCGTAAAGCTCCTGCGGGTCTTCCAACGCGAGGCGGAGGCGACAGGCGGCACCATGAACCTGGGGATGCTGCCGTTCCAGGTGGTGAACACCCTGGCGGAGAACGAGCTCATGCGCCAGGGGGCGGCGCGGGAGAACCTCACGGTCACCCCGCAGGAAGTCGATGACGAGGTCCGGCTGCGTATCCTGGGACCCCTGGACCCGGAAGCCGAAACGACTCAGGAAGAGTTGGACCTGGAGTTCAAGGAACGGTATCGCACCTACCTGTCCGTGATCCAGCTCAGCGAGGACGAGCACCGCGACATAGTCCTCCTGGACCTGTACCGAGGGGCGCTCCAGAGGACCCTTGGCGACAGGCTGCCGCAGCAGCTTCCCCACGCCCACTTGTACAAGATATCGGTGGAGACGGAGGAAGAGGCGGACGAAGTGCGCACGGAGTTCGCTCGCGGCGCCGTGCTGGCTGACCTTGTGGAGAAGTACGACGGGGACGCGGAAGCGATCCGCAAAGAAGGGGAGGTCGGCTGGACCCCCATAGGACTCAACCCCCAGCTGGACCCACTGATCTTCGAAATACTGGCGGTCGGGGAGCTCTCAGAGCCCCTGCCGGAGCTCAACCCGAACACCAACGAACTCGCTCTGGTAATGTACCTGGTGGCGGCACGGGAGGACGAGCGAGACCTGGCTGAAACCGACCGGGGCACTCTCGAGCGTCTGGCGTTGGCGGAGTGGCTGGCGGTCGAGCGCGAGCTGAGCAGCGTCGAGAACCGCTTCGACTCCAGCCAGTACGAGTGGGTGATCAAGCAGCTCCAGCTCTCGGCCCAGCAGTAGGAAGGGCAGGGGACAGTGCCTCCTGAAGAGGGCGTCGGCGTCGGCCTCCTTGGAATGGGAGTCGTCGGGAGCCAGGTCGCCCACGGCCTCCTCCACCGGGGTCCCCACCTCGCCCGCCATTCTGGCCGCCCCGTCACGCTCCGGCGCGTCCTGGTGAGGGATCCAAGCCGCGTACGCTCCGTCCGACTGCCCGCGGGGCTGCTGACCGACGACGCCGACGATGTCCTGAACGCTCCGGACATCGCCGTGGTCATCGAGGTCATGGGCGGCGAGGAGCCAGCGCGAACGTACATTGAGCGCGCGATCCAAGCGGGCAAACACGTGGTGACCGCAAACAAGGAGGTCATCTCCAAGCATGGCCCCCACCTGTTTGATCTGGCCCGGCGCGCGGGGGTGGACCTCAGGTTCGAGGCCAGCGTCGGCGGCGGCATCCCCATCATCAACCCGCTGCTGCGAGACCTCCTCGCCAACGAGATCGGCGCGATCCGCGCCATCATCAACGGCACCACCAACTACATCCTGACGAAGATGTCCAAGGACGGCCTCGACTTCGCGGTCGCCCTCGCCGAGGCCCAGGAGCTAGGCTACGCGGAACCCGACCCCACGAACGACGTGGAAGGGACCGATGCCGCGTACAAGGTCGCCATCCTGGCTTCCCTGGCGTTTCACACCCCGGTCTCCCCCTCCGACGTGTATCGAGAGGGGATCACCCACCTCCAGCCGCGGGACTTCCAGTACGCCCACGAGCTGGGGCACGAGATAAAGCTATTGGCCATCGCCCGCAAGGAGGGCGCGGCCGTGCAGGTGCGAGTCCACCCGGCGCTGGTCCCCCAAGAAGCGTCATTGGCCAAGGTGGAGGGACCGAACAACGCCATCGAGGTGCGGGGCGACCTGGTGGGCGCCGTGGTGTTCTCCGGCCCGGGCGCCGGCGCCGCGCCGACCAGCAGCGCCATCTTGGGGGACCTGCTCGTGGCCGTAGGCCGTGTCAGCGAAACCGGCGCCGCGTCGGGGGAGCGAGCCGCGAGCGGCGACGACTGGCCGGTGCTGGCCGTCGAGCCGATGGCCGACCTGGAGACAAGGTACTACGTGCGGCTGAATGTCGCGGACCGCGCGGGGGTTCTCGCGCGAATCGCGGACGCCTTCGGGCAGCACGGCATCAGCGTCGCCTCCGTGATCCAGAAGGACGCCGACGCCCAGGAGGGAACGGCGGAGCTGGTGATCACCACGCATCCCTCCAGGGAGGCGCCGATGCAGCAGGCGCTGACGGACCTGCGGGGCCTGGACGTGGTCAGGGACGTGGCCAACCTCCTGCGAGTCGAGTCGGAGTAGCGTCGCGCCAGAGCCGCGGCCGCCCGTCGCGCGGGGTCGGAGAGAACGGAGCGACACATGGGAGAGGGTGTCCTACGCCGCTACGGTGAGTTCCTCCCCCTCACCCCAAACACCCCACTTATCACGCTGGGGGAGGGTGACACTCCCCTGGTCCGAGCGGACCGCCTGGCCGAGCGCCTGGGCTTGGACAATCTCTACTTCAAGCTTGAGGGGTGCAACCCCACGGGGTCATTCAAGGACCGTGGGATGGTGATGGCCATCGCCCACGCCGTGGAGCAGGGGAGCCGCGCGGTAATCTGCGCCTCCACGGGGAACACCAGCGCGTCCGCGGCTGCCTACGGGGCCCACTGTGGCCTGGTCACGGTGGTTCTGGTGCCCAAGGGAAACGTGGCGCAGGGGAAGCTCGCCCAGGCCATCGCCCACGGCGCCCATATCCTGGTGGTCAACGGCAACTTCGATCGGGCGCTGGAGCTGGTGCGGCTCCTCTCCGAGCGCCACGCCATCACACTGGTGAACTCGCTCAACCCCTACCGGCTGGAAGGCCAGAAAACCGCCTCGTACGAGGTGTCGGACGCTCTGGGAGACGCCCCGGACTACCTCTGCATCCCGGTGGGCAACGCGGGCAATATCACCGCCTACTGGCGAGGGTTCCGGGAGTGCTTCCAGGCGGAGCGGACCACCCACACGCCAATCATGTTCGGCTTCCAGGCGGAGGGAGCTTCCCCGATCGTCCGCGGCGAAGTGATGACCAGCCCCCAGACCATCGCGTCCGCAATCCGGATCGGAAACCCGGCGAGCTGGCAGGGCGCGCTGGCGGCCCGCGACCAATCCGGGGGACTGATCGACGCGGTCACGGACGAGGAGATACTGGAAGCCTACAAGCTGCTGGCCCGGCTGGAGGGGATCTTCTGCGAGCCGGCCTCGGCGGCGTCCGTGGCGGGGCTGATCAAGGTGACGAAGCAGGGGATGGTGCCCAGGGACAAGGTGGTTGTCTGCGTTCTCACCGGCACTGGGTTGAAGGACCCTGAACTGGCGAACCAGATCGCGGACATCCCGCTCCAGGAAGTTCACGCCGACCTGGAGTCGGTGGAAGGCGTCCTGGCCGACCTCCAGGGACTGTAGCGGCCCGCGAGCTCCTCAGCCAACCGTCCTCAATCACCCTTCGACGCGCCACGCCTCCCCCGCGGGAGATTCCAGGGCTGGCTCAAGAGCAGCGGACCGCAGGCCTCAAGCGCCTCCTGGTAAGGATCGTCGAGACGCTAGCGACGGCCTATCCCACGTCAATGGGCGTGCTCTAGCTCCCTCGTGCCTGGTGCGCGCGGGTGATCTCCTCCGTCAGGAGCCCCCCAGACACCACGATCCGCATGGCCTCATCGAAGGTGATGTCGGTGTCGATCACCTGCTCCTCCGTCACGATGGCCATGAAGCCGGACGTGGGGTTGGGGATGGTGGGGATATAGACGGTGAGGAACTCCTCGCCTTCCGGCGTTACGTAACGGCTGGTCACCATTCCCAGGCCAAGCACGCCAGCCCTGGGATACTCCAGGAGCACGACTCGGTTGGCGCCCAGGTGCGCGTCCCCCGTGAACATCTGGGTGAAGAGGCGCGCCACGCGGTAGACGCTCCGCACGATGGGCACGCTGTCGACGATCGCGTGCCAGGCTCGGACGGCCTGCCTGCCGAGCACGGTGGGGGCGATGGACCCAGCCGCGTAGAGCACGACGAGGATGATGACCACCACCGTCGCCCGGAGGCCGAAGGCCGCGATCGGCGTGGGCCCCTGGTCGGAAGCGACGTCCAAGAGTGGTCTGAGAAGGCCGAATATGAAGTCCCACAGGAATCTTAGGAGCAGGTAGGTCAGCCCAAGGGGGATCACCAGCAGCAGTCCACTGACGACCCTGGCCCGGATGTGGCCCCCGAGCCGCGGCATGAATCCGTGCGGCTCGGCGCCGTTCACCACGGCGCTCCCGGGGCAGCAGCGCGGCGAGCATCATGAAGCTGGCCATAGAGCGAAGCCACCGCCTCGGCCATCGCGCCCCAGGTAAGATTCTGGGCCCGCAGCAGACCAGCCTGGCCCATCTGCTCCCGAAGATCCTCGTGAGCCAGGAGGACCTCCATCCGCTCGGCGAAGGGCTCCGGACAGTGCCATGGCACCAGGTACCCGGTCTCGCCGTCACGGACCAAGCCTCGCAGCCCGCCCGCCCGGGCGGCCACCACGGGGATGCCGCAGGCCATGGCCTCCAGGACCGTGAGCCCGAAGCTCTCATAGTACGACGGGGCGACCAGGAGGTCGGCGGCGCTGTAGTACGAGGGGAGTCGCTCCTGCGGAACCGCGCCCTCGAAGCGCACCCGGTCCGCCATGCCAAGCTGGGCCGCCATCTCGGCCAGCCGCGGAACCTCCGGGTCGCTCTCCAGATCGCCCCCGACGATGATGATCCTGACGTTGCGGCGCTCCTCCAGGAGGGCGGCGCCTTGGAGCAGCAGGTCCACTCCCTTGAGTGGGTCCAGCCGTCCCACGAAGAGCAGAACGTGCTCCCCGTTCAGCCCCAGCTCCTTGCGAGCGTCGGCGCGGCTCACCGGGTTGAACCGATCCAGGTCCACGCCCCCGGGTATCACGTGGAGCCGCTCCGTGGGAATGCCATACAGCCGCTCCAGGAGATCACGCTCGTGGCGGTCGGAGACGACCACGGCATCGGCGACGCCCGCGATACGAGCCTCGGTCGTGCCTCTCAGCTCAGACTCGTGCTCACCAGCCAGCGCCCTGCGCTTCGCTTCGGCGAGTGTATGGAAGGTAGCGACGTGGGGGACGCCCCACTGGTCGGCCAGATCCATCCCCACGTGGCCCGAGAGCCAGTAGTGGCTGTGAACCAGGTCATAGCCGCCCCCCTCCTCGGCCGCGAACCGACTGAGGCCGGACAGGAAATCGGGGAGGTAGCGGTGTAAGTTCGCCTTGGGGGCGTCGTACGGCCCGGACTCGACGTGGATAATCCGCGCTCCGGGACCCAGATCGCTCACGGTCGCGTCCTCGGGGTCGTGCCAACGGGAGAATACATCAACCTCGTGTCCCGCCAGGCCCAGCCTTCGGGCGAGGTTGAGAACGTAGACGTTCATCCCCCCCGTGTCCCTCAGGCCGAGAGGTGCGGCGGGACATGAGTGGAGGGACACCATCGCGATCCGCATCATCCTCCGATCGTGGGGCTCTCCCTGGCGCCGGCAGCGGTGTGGAGCCCATTGCACGGCAGCCCCGCTTGAGGGAGGCCGCTTACCTTAGGTGAGTATACCACAGCATCCGAGAGGGGTCTGCCATACGAGTGCCGGCCGACCCGCGGTTCGACAAGCAAACCATGGGCAGGGCTTGCTCTACGCTCCCAGCCACTCGTGATGGCGTGGCCACGCTCGTCCTTCGACAGGCCCAAGAGGAGCGGGGTTGCCTGCCCTCCTCGCCTTC
>CAYTEC010000020.1:0-29363 GCA_964436745.1 uncultured Dehalococcoidia bacterium
TGCCCACTTCCTCCGCGGCGGCACGCTGGTCAACCAGATCCAGCATGTCTTGGTTGATGTCCACGGCATGCACCCATCCCGCTCGTCCCACCATCTCTGCGGCGGCCAGCGTGAACAGGCCCGGGCCGCAGCCGACGTCGACCACCGCTTGGCCCCTGCGGAGGCCGTGCTTGTGCAGAAACGCCTCGGAAGTCGCCTCCCCAAGGCGGCTCTGGACATCCAAGAGGGAGGCAATCCACTGGTCGTCGTATCGGGGGGACATGGTAGACCTCCACCGCGCGCTGGCCGCTTTCGTGCGATGCGCGCTCAGGTTGCCTGCGCCTCCGCCGCCACCAGGCCCCGCATGTAGAGCCTGCGCAGCGGGAAGCGAAGGAGGCTGATCGGCACGATGACCGTGAATGCGAGTCCGGCCACGCTCAGGAGCAGCGGCACCCCAATCGCGTCCGCCAGTGCCCCGTTGATGAGGTTGAAGGAGGCCATCATCCCGCCGATGTACCACATGTACACGCTCATCACCCGCCCGCGAATGGCGTCCGGCACGATAGACTGGATCATAGTGGCGCTGATGGTCATGAACCCCGCCTGGGCCGCCCCCATGCCGGCGGTCGCCAGCACCGCAATGCGCATGTCCGGCGACAGGGCGAGCCCGATGGGGGCCAGGCCGCTTGCGAACGCGGTCACCAGCAGGAGCCTCCCCCGCGTCTGTTGGCTCTGAACCCCCGCGATCCCCACCACGCTGATCAGCGCCCCGGCCCCCACGCCCATCATCAGGTAGGTCGCGCCGAGGCCCCCGGCGCCCAGCCGCTGCTCCGACACGACCGGAAGCAGCGACTCGAAGGACATGGTCAGGCAGCAATGGAGGAAGACGACGACGAACAGGGGCAGGATTACCGGGTGGCGGTACACGTAGACGAACCCAGCGAAGAAGTTAGCGGTGGCCCCTCTGTCGGCTGCTATCTGGCCGGTGGAGCGTGTCCGGATGCGCAGGATGAGGAAGAGCCCAAGCCCGTAGAAGAGGGTGCAGAGCACGAACGCGCCCGCCGCGCCCACCGTGGCCATGAGCGGGGCGATCAGCCCCGCTCCGACCAGTCGCGAGCCCTGCATCGTCGCGGAGTTCAGGGCCACGGCGTTGAGCAGGTCCGCGGGGGGTACCAGGTTGGGCAGCAGCGCCTGAGCCGCGGGCATCTGGGTGGCCCGGGCCGCGCCGTTGACCACGGAGAGCCCGATGAGGTGCCAGATCTCTATGGCCCCGGTCAGCGCGAGGGCGGCCAAGGTCAAGTTGTGGGCGAGCTGAGCCGCGAAGACCCAGGCTAGCAGGGTGCGGCGGTCCATTCGGTCCGCCAGATAGCCCGCTATCGGCGGCATAATGAACATGGGAGCCATGGCGGCGAAGACGGTCACGCCCACCCACAGGGCGGAGCCCGACAGTTCGTAGATGAGCCACCCACGGGCGACGATCAGCGCCCAGGCCGCCGCGCCTCCGGACAAAGTGGCCATCCAGAGGATGCGGTATTCCCGGTGGCGGAGGGCCGCGCCGAACCGCTCCGCCATCGCTCGCATCGACTCGATTGGACTCGACGATTCGGCGTTTCCCCTCGCCAACGCTACCGGCCCTGGGCCATCTGGAACATCTTGCCTTCCGATTTGATGTCCGGCGCGAAGACCAGGCCCGCCTGCTGGAGCTCCCGGATGTCGAACGCGCCGACCATTCCCATGCAGGCCCGCAGGGCGCCCATGAGGTTCATGGTGCCGTCGGTGAGGACGGAGGGGCCGAGGAGGATCTCTTTCAGGGTGCCGCGGGTGCCCACGCGGATGCGCGTCCCTCGGGGAAGCGCCGGGTCCGGCGTCGCCATCCCCCAGTTGAAACCCTGGCCCGGGGCTTCCACGGCCTGGGCGAACGGTGTGCCCAGCATGACCCCGTCGGCGCCTGCGACCATGGACTTGCACACCTCGCCGCCCGTGCGGATGCCACCATCGGTGAGGACCGAGACGTACCGGCCGGTGCGGGCGAAGTGCTCGTCGCGGGCCGCCGCGCACTCGATTGTCGCGGTGATCTGCGGGATGCCGACGCCGACGACTTCGCGGGTGGTGCAGGCGGCGCCGGGGCCGATCCCGACAAGAACCCCGTGGATGCCCTCATCCATCAGCTCTTTGGCGACGGCGTAGGTGGCGCAGTTGCCGACCACCACGGGGACATCCACCTGGTTCACCAGCTCGGATAGGATGAGGCCGCGCTCGCTCTTCGAGGTGTGCCGGGCGGTCGTGACGGTGGCCTGGACGACCAAGACATCCGCGCCGGCCTCTACCGCGGCGGGCGAGATCTTCTTGGTGCGCTGCGGGGTCACCGAGACGGCGCAGAGGACACCCTCGGCCTTGATCTCCTCGACGCGACGCGCCACCAGATCATCACGGATGGGCGCTGTGTAGAGCCGCTGAAACAGGGTGGTTACCTGGTCGAGTGGGGCTTCCGCCAGCTCTCCCAGGACGCCCTCGGCGTCCTCGTACCGGGTCCAGAGGCCCTCCAGGTTGAGGACCGCGAGGCCCCCCAGCCGGCCGAGCTGCCCTGCAAACTTGGGTGAAACGACGGCGTCCATTGCGGACGCAAGCACGGGCAGTGCGAACTCAATCTCGCCAATCCGGAGGGCGATATCCGCCTGCTCGGGGTTGATGGTCACGGTCCCAGGTGCGATGGCCACCTCGTCGAAACCGTACGCGCGGCCGATCTCCTTGAACCTGGGCGTTTCCATCCTGCCCCCTTGCGCGTTTTCAATTTGCAGGGCAGTGTACCGCGCGTCCGGTCGGGCGTCAACGGACCCCCCATCGCGTCGATGGGACGCCGTTGCGCTGGACAAGCACGGGCCGTTCCGGGCACACTGAAGGTGCAAAGGCGGAAGGGCCCGCGACCCTCGGACGGCCCTGGGCGCATCTATCGCTCCGCCGCCCCATCTAACGTAACGAACCGCGTTCCACGCGGAGCGCGAGGAGGTGGTAGGCATGGACGTACAATTCATCCCCCTGGCGTCCGCCTTTGGGGCGGGCATGCTTGCCCTGGTAAACCCCTGCGGCGCTGCCATGCTCCCGGCCTATGTAGGGTACCAGATGAGCGGCGGCGGGGGGGCCAGCGGCGATACCGCTCCGGTGAAAGCAGCGCTCCGCGGCCTGACGATGGGCGGGGTGGCGACCCTGGGGTTCGTGGCGGTCTTCGGCAGCATAGGCGCCATCATAGCGGCCGGTGGCAGGACGGTGATCACGCTGATGCCGTACGCCGGGCTGGGGGTGGGGATTGCCGTGGTGGCGCTCGCGCTGTGGCTCCTGGTGACTCGGCGGCATGTGGGGATCTGGGCCGCGAGTCGCATCAACCTAGACCGTGGGGGCGGGGTATCGGGCGTGTTCCTGTTCGGCGTGGCCTACGCCATCGCCTCGCTCAGCTGCGCACTTCCCGTCTTCCTGGTGGTGGTAGTCAGCAGCCTGACGGCGCAGGGCTTCTTGGCGGGGTTCGCCAGCTTCGTCAGATACTCGATGGGAATGGGCGCGATGCTCATTCTAATCACCCTGGTCGTGGCCGTGTCCCAGCAGGCGGCCCGGGCGTTCATGCGGCGGGTGCTGCCATTGATGGACCGTATCGGCAACATCGTGCTGCTTGCCGCCGGGGCGTACATCATCTACTACTGGACGTTGGGCACGGGCGGAAAGCAATTCCTGTTCGCCTAGTTGTTCGGATAGCCGGCCACAGCTGCGTTTGTCGGTGGGCGCGTGGGGGTGGTGAAATGGCGAAGAGCGGGTGGCGCGGGCCCTTCGGGCTGACGCGGGGGATGGGCGCTACGGCTGTGGGGGCGGTGTCCCAAGTACCGACCGAACAGTTCGACGCTCCGGTCACGCTGGTCCCCGCGGGCCTGGAGGCGGAGCTGGCCCAGAGCTTTGGCTTGGGCGAGTTGACGCGCGGGGGGCGGACCTTCGTCCTCGACGACTTTCGGCAGGTGCTGGCTCAGGACGCCATTCCGCCGATCTACAACCCGGCGCTCGTGCCCGCGAGCGCCGCGCCCCTAGATGACGACGATCTGGTGCTGGGCGTGGAGATCGGCGGCGAGAGCCGCGCGTACCCGGTGGGCACATTGAACGGCCGGGAGATGGTCAACGACGAGGTGGGAGGCGTGCCGATCCTGGTCTCATGGTGACCACTCTGCTACACCGGTCTGGTTCACGACCGGCGGATCGATGGCGAGGCCCGAGTCTTTGGGAACCAGGGCGCGCTCTTCATGAACGCCATGACCTGGTACGACCATCGGACCGAGAGCATATGGTCCCAGCCATGGGGCATGGCCATCTCCGGGCCGATGAAGGGAACCCAGCTTCGCATGCTGCCGGTCAGCCTGGAGCCTTGGGGCGCCTGGCGGTCAACCCACCCGGACACGCTGGTGGTGGACATCAACGGGACTTCATGTACGCGGGCGAAGCGCCCCGCACCGGCTTCGTCATCGGCGTCGTGATGGGCGACGAGGCCAAGGCGTACGAGTATGCGACCCTGGTTAGGGAGCAGGTCGTCAACGACGCGGTCGGCGGCGCCCCGGTCGTCGTGCTGGCCGACCCGGAGACGGGCCCCGTCCAGGCCTATGTGCGCGATACCGGCAGCGCTGTCCTCAGGTTCTCACTGGACGGCGGGTGCCTGGTTGACGTGGAGACTGGCTCAGTGTGGGACCCGGCTCGCGGACTGGCGACCGAGGGGCCTCTGAAGGGCGTCGCGCTCCAGCCGGCCCCGTATCTCTCGGCCTTCGCCGATAGCTGGACGGACTTCTATCCGGGCGCGGCTGTGTACGACAGCGTGGAGTGAGGCCGCGACATGCGTGGCGAGGGACGAGCGGGACCGGGCACGCCGCTGGGGCGGACCGGGGGCTCAGATGCCGAGGAACTTGATCGTCGAGCGCCCCTTGTATACCCGGTTGAGGTTGAGGAGCAGGGCGGTCACGTTCTCCACGTAGCGTGAGCAATCCAGGCCGGTGCCGTCGATGGCGCGAACCCCGTGGATGCGTTCCGCCAGGGCCATTATGCTGGCTTTTGCATCTCGGTCGTCCCCGCAAACCACCACGTCGCTTTCGATCCGCCGCTCAGGGTGGAGCAGCTCGGCGGCGCTGACGTTGTGGAAAGCTCCCACGACGCGGGATTCGGGCAGGATGGCCTGGGCCTGCTCCGCCACGGAGCCCTCGTCCACCACCAGGGCGCGAAACCGACGCTCCTCAAAGGCGATGGGCACCACGGTATCCACCACGATCTTGCCGCGGAGCTGGTCACGCAGGCCCTCCAGGGTGTCCCGGTGGCCGCTGAACGGGACCGTGATGAACACCAGGTCGCCGCGCTCGGCCGCCTCCGGGTTGAGCGTTCCCTCAACGCTGGCCTTGGGGGCCATCCGCTGGACCTCCAGGGCGGCGTCAGTGGCCCGCCCGAGGTCACGTGAACCGATGACGACCGCCTCGCCCGCCAGGGCGAATCGCAGGGCTAGTCCCTTGCCCTCCGGCCCAGTGCCTCCGATGAAGGAAATCATGCGCACCCCACTCCTCTCGCGCTCCCCCACGCTCGTTGCCCAATCGTACGGTTGGCGGCGACGCTTGTAAAGGCATCGTGGGAACGTGGTGGCCTGGATCGCCGCGTGGAGCGGCGGTCCCGCCCTGCATTTACACTCGGCTTGGGCGGTGCTAAGCTGGGCCGTTGGACCGTCTCCACGCCCGATTCGAGAGTTGCCCTGGCCTCCTTCCTTTCTATCATGGATGAACATCTGCAGCGCGGAGAGATGGTGCTGGCCTCGTGCGGGCGTGTCCACGCCACGGACCGTCGCGTCATATTTCAGGACACGGCCGCGCGCTTGGCAGCGGGCGACCCCTCGGTTGTGACATTCCCCGCGCTGCCATACTCCTGGATCGAGTCCGCCCGTCTGGTCACCCGTTTTCGGATGACCACGGTGGCGCTGGGGTCCCTGGTGGCGTTCCTCGCGATCGTCGCAGACCCGATGGCGCCGCTGCAGGCGATCGCCTTCGCCCTGGGCGCTATCGGGATCGTAACCGGGTTTCTGTCCAGGAGCCGTGCGCTGGAAGTGCGGAGCAGGTCTGAGGGGGGTTCTCCGCCGCACCGAGCCGACCCAGTGGTGCACCGATGGGACCTGGGGGAGGCCTCCGCGGACGCCGCCGGGGCGCTCTTGAGGACGGTCAGAACGGGGGTCGCGCACCCCGCGGCGCTGGTTTCCGACGATGCGCCGGTCGCGGAAGTGCCGAGCGTTGCCGAAGACAGTCCATCGGGTGCGGCGACGAGATCGGTCGCGGTCGTGCCGGCCGACCGGCCTCTGTGGGTGCGCGATGCGATGGCATGGGGCGCCGATGTTCTCTGTCTGGACTCGGTTCTGCGCGAGCCCGAGCGCCGCGACTTGGCCTACCAGGTGGCGTGGGCGGAGGTGGCCGCGGTCTCGGCCGCGGGGCGCCAGTTGTGGGTCTGGGTGGATGCGGACGACCTGGAGAGCGGCCTTTCGGCCTGCGTCTGGCCGGGCGTCGCCGCCGTCGTCGTCAGAGTGGAATCGGCCGGTGTCGTCCGGCGGGTGGAGACCGTGCTCGCCGCGTTGGAAGCGGGGCGCGGGATTCCCGGGCCGGTCGGGATCGTGGGCGTGATCGAGAGCGGGGACGCCCTCTGGTCGCTTCGGGAAATGGCGGGGGCGAGTGCGCGAATACGCGCCGTGGCCCTGGGCCTCGGGGACTTGACGGACGAGGATCCGGCTCCGCAGGGTGAGCCAAGTCCCAACATGGGGCTCCGCCCGGTCTCGGCCCGCGAGCACCTCTGGGGGCGGGCGATCCTGGGCGCGACTTCGGCTGGTGTGCCCCTCCTGGGCCGTCTGCGGCTGAACGCCGCCGACGATGCCCGTGGCGCCCCGGCTTCCCGGGCTGGGATGGACGCGGCGGTCCGAGCGGCGTGGTCGGCTGGGTTTAGCGGGGCGCTGACGTCGAGCGCGGACGGGGTCCTGGCGTGCAACGCGGAATTCGATCCGGCGCCCCCACCCGAGGAGGCCCCGGAAGCGCTTGATGCGCTGGACGCGGACGTGGAAGCGGAAACAGAGGACAGTGAGCCGCCCCCCGGGGCGGTCTCCTGGAGGCTGGCGGACGGCGAGTCCCCGGAGGCGTCCTGGAGCGAAGAGGCTGTCGTCTTCGAGGATGGAGCCGAAAGCGCGGAAGCCGTCGTCGAAGATGGCGCGGAAGACTGAGGCCAAGAGAAGAGACGCGGAGAGTGCGGTCGATGCAAGAGCAAACCCAGGATGGCACGATGGAGGAGCTGGACCTGTCGCCGGTCCGGCACCTGGCGGTGCGGCTGCGAGCGGCGGTCCGGCAGGTCGTCGTTGGCAAGGACGAGCCGCTGGATCTGGCGATGGTCGCGCTGCTCTCGGCGGGGCACATCCTGGTGCAGGACGTGCCGGGCATCGGCAAGACCACCCTTGCCAAGACAATCGCGGCGTCCCTTGGCTGCACGTTCAAGCGAATTCAGTTCACGCCCGACCTGACGCCAGCCGATGTCCTGGGGGTGAACATCTTCAACCAGCAGACCGGGAATTTCGAGTTTCGCACCGGTCCCGTCTTCACTCAGGTGCTCCTGGCCGACGAGATCAACCGCGCCACGCCCCGAACCCAATCGTCGCTGCTGGAGGCCATGCAGGAGCGGCAGGTGACCGTGGACGGGATGAGCCGGCCGACGCCTCTGCCCTTCCTCGTCATGGCGACGCAGAACCCGATCGAGATGGAGGGGACCTTTCCTCTGCCGGAGGCTCAGCTGGACCGGTTCATGCTCCGGATCTCCCTGGGATACCCGGACATCGAGGAGGAAGAGCAGATCCTGCTGCGCTTCAGCCGGGAATCCGTCGTGCCCGTGGTGGAGCCGGTCATCTCGGTGGAGGAGCTCTTGGAGGTCCAGGAGCTGGTGCCGCAGGTGCGGGTGGAGGATTCGGTGCGGCGGTATGTGGTGGAAGTAGTGCGCGCGACGAGGTCCCATCCCAGTCTGGAGGTTGGCGCGAGCCCCCGGGCGGCCCTGTTCCTATACAAAGCGGTCCAGAGCCTGGCTGCCGTTCGAGGGCGGCCCTACGCTCTGCCGGACGACGTGAAGGCGCTGGCGGAACCCGTCCTGGCGCATCGGCTTGTGCCGACGCCGCAGGCCCGGCTGCGGGGCCACAGCTCGGAGGATGCCGTTCGGGACGTGTTGGAGTCGGTGCCGGTGCCGGTGGTGGCCTGACGTATGTTCGGGCAGCTCTGGGGATTCACGTTCCTGGCGCTGGTGGTGGTCGGCCTGGCTTCCGGGTCCTCGCTGCTGGCGGGCATCGGCGCGGTCGGCGTCATGGTCGCCGGCGGCACCTGGCTCTGGAGTCGCGTGTCCACCCAGCGGCTCATCTACCACCGTGGCCTGTCCCGAAGCCGGGCCTTCCCCGGTGAGGTCCTGGACCTGGATATCTCCCTCACGAACCGCAAGGGGCTGCCCCTGACGTGGGTCCGCGTCCAGGACGACCTCCCCGAGGGCCTGGAGCTGGTGGGCGACACCCGCCGGGTCACCGCCGGCCCCCGGATTTCCACCCTGGTCCACATCACCTCCCTGGCGGCGTTCGAGCGGGTCCGATGGAACTACCAGGTGCGGGTCGGTCCGCGCGGGCTCTACCGATTGGGCCCCGCAGCCATGCGCACGGGCGACCCGTTCGGCTTCTTTCCCAGGGACCTGAAGGATGAAACGCGCGAGGCGCTCCTGGTCTATCCGCAGCCGGTTCCCCTGCCAGACCTCCGGCTGCCCGCCAAGTGGCCCGTGGGCGACCGGCGCGGCGTCCAGCAGATCCACGGGGACCCGTCCCGTCCCGCCGGGACGCGGGAGTACGAGCCGGGGGACCCGTGGAGGCAGGTGGACTGGAAAGCCACGGCGCTCCGAGGTGCGCTACAGGTCAAGGTCCTGGAGCCGGGGGCGTCCGTTCTGACGGTGGTCGTCACCAACATCGACACGATCGGACTCCCGTCCGGCGGCTTCATCCCTCGCCACTTGGAGCGACTGGCCTCCGTCTCGGCCTCCCTGGCGCAAGTGGCCCTGGCTGACGGTCAGAGCGTGGGACTGATGACCAACGGCAAGTCGCTTCTGTACGAGCGGCCGATGAGCGTGGGGCTGGGCCGCAGCCACCAGCACCTGGTCCTGATCCTGGAGGCCCTGGCGATGCTGGGGCCGTTCGCCGCCGCCCCCATAGAGGAGACACTGCTTTCGACTCGTCGCCGCCTTCCAACGGGCGTGACGACGGTGCTGGTGACGGCGATGCTTACACCGGGCTTGACCCATGCCCTGGAGCTGCTTCAGCGGGAGGGTAGGGACCCGGTGCTTCTGTGGGTCGCGGACTGGGAGCCGGAGGGGATGCCCGTCGGCATCGAGTGGCGAAACCTGGCGCCATATCTGGCGTCGTTGGAGGCCACGCCGTGACCCGCGACCGGCAGTTGCTCGTGCTGGTGGCCCTGCTGCTCGTGGAGAGCTCGTGGGTGTTTCTGGTGTTCTCTGCATTGGGCCTGGGGGTCGGCGAGAGCGGAGCGGTCCTGTCGTGGCTTGGAGTGCTGGTCCTGTTGACGATGGGGGTGGTGTTTCAGCGGTGGGTGACCTACCAGCGCTTCCAGGAGGTGTCGGCCCGGATCGTGGGGGTGGCTGCCGGGCTCGCCGCTATCTACGCCGTCGTGGGCCTCCAGAACGGCGATCTGGGGTGGCCTGCCACGTTGGGGCGGGCCTTCTCCGGGGAGGTTGCTGGGCTGCGAGTGTTTCTCACGCTCCTGGCGGCCCTGGCCATCTGGTGGTGGGGGCTCCACACGGCGGCCTCTGGCGACTACGAGACGCGGCTGGGACGGGCGTTTCGGGTGGCCCTCGTGGCGCTCATCGTCGCGGCGGTGGCGAACGCGGCGACCACCGCCTCCTTCGCCGTGGTCCCCGTGGCCGCGGTCGTCTTCTGCGCGGCGCTGGCGGGCTTCGCCGTTGCCAACGTCCAGCGACCCGAGGTCCACGGGGCCGCGTGGGCTCGGCTGCTGCTGATCGGCGGTGGCGGGGTTCTGCTGGCTGGGCTCGTGGTGGGGCTCATGGCGGAGACCGCCTTGGGCGGCGCCGTCGGAGGGCTGCTCCGATTGTCCGGGGTCGCGGCGGAGGCGATTCTGAGGGTGGTCTTCATTCCCTTGGAGTGGTTGTTGCAGCTCCTGTTCGCGATCCTCAACTCCATCATCGGGTTCATCACAGGCGGAGAGGGGCCGCAGTGGCCGGAGTTCAACGATTTTGGGCCGCCCGGGGACATTGAGGCCGGTGAGCGTGGGGAAGGCCTCCCAGGATGGCTCGTGGGACTGGTGAAGTGGGGACTGGTGGCCCTGTTTTCGGGGGGGGCCGTGGTGCTCCTGTACCGGGTGCTCTGGTTCGGGCGGGCGCGGGAGGCAGTTGTGGAGGAGGGGGTTCGCGAGTCGGTCCGCGAGGAGGCGGAGCGGGACGATTGGTCGCTCATGGGGCTGCTGCTAGGGAACGAGCGCCAGCGTGCCAGGCTGGAGCCGTACCCGCTGCCCGTTGGCGATGAGCCCGCGACACGTGTGCGCAGGGCGTACGTGCGACTCCTCAACCTGGCCATGGAGCGTGGGAAGCCCCGAGCGCCGTGGGAGACCCCCCTGGAGTACGATCCGCGGCTCTCCGACGAGTTCCCCGGCACGCCGGTGCCGGAGGTGACCCAGGCGTTCCTGCGCGTCCGCTTCGGTCTCATGTCGCCGTCCGCCGAGGAAGTGGCGAGCGTGGAGCAGGCGGTCGAGCGCGCGGGCCAGCGTGGGACCGGCCCGGCAGCGCCGGAGCAGGGCGGCGACGAGTCGTCGAACGAGGCCCCCGACGACGGGCAATAGGCCACTTCCCCTTTGGGCGCATCGTCGCTAGAATGGGGGCCACGCGCGGAACGGGGGGTAGCTGTCTACCCCCCGCGGACGAGGGGCAAGGTACGGGAGGGCACAGTTCAGGAGGTGATGAGTTGACTTCAGCGTTGGAGGGAATCAAGGTTATCGACCTGACGCGAATGGCGCCGGGTCCGTTCTGCACCATGGTTTTGGGCGACCTCGGGGCCGATGTGCTGCGGGTGGAACAGCCGCCGCAAGCAGGAGCTGCCACGGATGAGAAGGCGGCCCAGCGGGCTGCCGCGTTCAATGCCCTGAACCGGAACAAGCGCAGCATCGCCATCAATCTGCGCAACCCGGACGGGCAGGAAGTCCTGCATCGACTCTGCCGCGATGCGGACATCGTGCTCGAGGGGTACCGGCCTGGGGTGGTGGAGCGGCTGCGGGCCGACTACGCGACCCTGAGCGCCATCAATCCGCGGATCATCTGCTGCTCCATCTCTGGCTTCGGCCAGACAGGTCCGATGCGGCTGGTGCCCGGCCATGACATCAACTACATCTCCGTGGGCGGCGCCCTGGGCCTCATTGGCGAGGCGGGCGGCCCGCCCGTGCCCCCAATGAACATCGTGGCCGACTTCGCGGGTGGTGGCCTGCACGCCGCCATGGCCATCATGGCGGCCCTGCTGGCGCGGGAGCGCACCGGCAAGGGCCAATATGTGGACATCGCCATGTCCGACGGCTCGACCTACCTGATCGCATCCATGATCAGCGGCTACCTCCAGAGCGGAAACGTGGCGCGTCGGGGGACCACGGCGACCAGCGGCGCAGTGCCGTTCTACGGCGCTTACGAGTGCGGAGACGGCAAGTACATCAGCCTGGGCTGCATGGAAGCCCACTTCTGGGAGCCCCTCTGCAAGGCGATGGGCAGGGATGACTTCATCCCCCAGCAGCACGATGTGTCCAAGCACCCCGAGCACTTCCGGGTATTCCGGGAGGCCTTCCTGACGAAGCCTCGGGACGAGTGGTTCGACTACCTGGTGAACGCCGGGGACATTGCCGTGGCCAAGATACTTGAGATCGACGACATGCCAGACGACCCCCAGGTGCAGGCGCGGAACCTCTTCATAGACGCCGGCACAGTGAACGGTGAGACCGTTCGGCAGGTGGGCTTCGGCCCCAAGCTCTCCGACACTCCGGCCAGCGTGCGGAGCCTGGGCGTAGTCACGGGTCAGAACACCGACGAGGTGCTCAGCGGCCTGGGGTACTCCGGCGCTCAGACCCTGAGCCTTCGGCAGCAGGGAGCTGTGGCCTAGCCCGAGGCATCATCGAAGAGACCCGACGCGCACCGATTCCAGAAGACGAGCGTCAACGAAGGCCCCCGCGATTATCGCGGGGGCCTTCGTGTGTGCGGCGGGGGTCGTGGAGAGCGCGGGGTCAGACCTGCGGGCCGATGACTCCCGCCTGGCGTAGCGACACCACCTCGGCCCAGCTCAGACCCAGGACCCGTTGCAGCACATCGTTAGTGTGCTCGCCGAGGGCCGGAGCGGGGTCCGGGGAGGCATCGTCGCCCATGCGGACGGGCGTGCGCGGCACGGCCACGGTGCGCGGCTCCGGTCCGGGAACGGGAAGCGACAGAAAGGCGCCGCGCTCTTGCAGGTGGGGGTCGTCCACCACCTGGCCGATGTCCATCACCCGCGCAGCCAGGCAGATGCCCTCCAGCAGACCGAGCCACTCTTCCGTGCTCCGCGCGGCGAACGCCGCGCGGAGGCGAGGCTCAAGGGCGGCGTGGTGCTCCGTGCGTGAGTCGTTGTCCGCGAAACGTGGGTCCCGAGCCATGTCCCAGACATCCAGCGCCGTGCAGAACCCCTCCCAATCCCGGACCCCCGCGACGGCGATCCAGCCGTCCGTTGTCTCGAAGGCCTGGAACGGTGTCATGAACGGGTGTCGAGACCCCGTGCGCCCCGGCGTCTCCCCCGTGACCGAGTGGCGCACGACCGCGTTCTCCAGGTGGTACAAGACGCTCTCTTGCATGCTGACGTCCAGGCGACGACCGAGGCCGGTCCGCTCACGTTCGTGGAGGGCGGCCAGCACGCCCAGAGCTAGGTACACGCCGCCGAGGCTATCGCCCAGCGAGGCTCCCGCGCGCAGGGGTGGGCCGCCCGGCTCGCCGGTAAGGCTCATCAGGCCGCTGGTGGCCTGAGCGATGATGTCCAGGGCGCCGCGCCCGGCATCGGGGCCGGTGGCCCCGAACCCGGACAGAGAGGCGTAGATAATGTGGGGGCTTCCCGCGCGCACCGCATCGTACCCCAGCCCCAGGCGGTCCATGACGCCTGGCGTGAAGTTCTCGGCGAGGACATCCGAGCGGGCGGCCAGCCGCAGTGCCAGGTCCACTCCCTCCGGGTGGTGGAGGTCGATCTGGACGCTGCGCTTCCCTCGGTCCAGGGAGAGGCGGAAGACGCCGCGGCCGTTCACGTACGGGCCGGGGCCGCGCTCCACTTCCGTGACGTCCACGCGCTCTACGGAGATGACCTCCGCGCCCAGGTCGGCCAGCACCATGGTCCCGAAAGGTCCGGCGAGCGCGTGGGTGAAGTCCAGAACGCGGATGTCCTCTAGCGGCCCCGCCATGTGGTCCCCCTAGGGAAACGTGCCTTCGGCCCGTGCGCCCGGCCCCTGGGCCGCGCATCGAGGCTGCTTTTCTGATAAACTACGCAGACGCGTCAACGAAATCGTCGCTTTGGTTGGAGGAGTCCCCGAGCATGGGAACCTGGAAGAACCCTGTCAGACTAGTGTGGCACGAAGTGATCTGCTCCCGGTGCAGCCGCATAATCAATCGAGTGAAGCTGCCCGGCCTCATCCGCAGCCAGTCCCACCGGCTTTGCACTCAGTGCGCCGCCGGGGGTGCCGGTCCGAGCCGCCGTGGCGGCAATGGCGGTGGCAGTGGCGCCGCGCGCCCTCCGCTTGAGCGACGGACCAGGACTCCGCGTCGCACCCAAGAGACTACCTCCGCTTCCAGCTAGGGTCCTGCCCTGGCACTCGGCAGGCCAAGGGTCCACATGGCGCGTCCGCGGCCAGCGCGGCGCGCCGCCTTGACCTGATCTCGCGTCACCCCACGAGAACCAGGATGGCGAAGACGAACGGCGTCATCCCGCCCAGAACGACCCCCACGGCCCGCCCGATTGATGCGTACCCCATCGCCTGACGGACCGCCACCACCATGGCGGTCACCTGCCACACGGCTATCGCCAGGAACATGATCTGGCCCACGATCGGCAGAAAGGTCAGGGGCACGATGAGGACGATCCGCAACGCCCCGGGGGCCTGAGCGTAGCCGGCGGTCCGGAACATCTGGCCCCAGGTGGCGGTGGTGTCTGGAGTCCGGAATATCGTGGTGGCCAGCAGGTACGCCAGCCAGGCCCAGAGCATCCAGAGCCCCACCATGATCACCACGAACGCCAACAGGTCCAGCACGATGCTGGGCCTCACGAAGCCGAGCACCGTCCCCAGGACCATGAGGATGACCACCAGAAGCGCCTCGGTGGTGGCGTTGGTGTCGTCCCTGACCTCTCGGTAGAGGGCCGAATCCAAGCGAGCGGCCCTCAGCATCTTCCTCAGCAGCAGCATGCGGGCTCCTTGGCACGTGGGTGGCCCACCATCGTCTAGTGACTCTTTGGGTGGAGCGCGACCTGAGTGAGATTCGCGCTTCCCGCGTATCCTACACCCGTTCCTGTTTGGCGCCGGCTGAGCCTGGGAGCGGGAGAGGGCGGTCGGGCGGCGCTTGGGGCTCGGCGGCGTATCGCTCCCTGTCGGCAAACCCCTGGAAGTAGTCGGTCAGTATCCTGCGGGGGCTCACTCCCATGCCGCGGACGATGGCTCTGCAGGAGTCGACCATCGCCTGGGGACCCGCGATGTAGAACCGACGCTGGGAGTAGTCCGGCACCACCGCTCTGAGCGTCTGGTCGGTCAGTCCGCCCAATCGCGAGGTCTCGGCGGGCATGCCGTTGGCGTCCCTGGTCATTACGTAGGTGGTCTTCACCCCCAGGGGTCGGGCCTGCTCAAAGAGCTCCATGAACGTGACGTCCTCCGGGCCGCGATTGATGAAGAAGAGGACCATATCACAGCGCAGCTGCCTGTCCACGATGTACCGGACCATGCTGCGGAAGGGAGCCACTCCAACGCCTCCGGCGATGCAGGCCACGGGCTCGCTGAGGTCCCTGGGGAGGACAAAGTCGCCGGCAAGACGAAAGGCGGTCACGCGGGCGCCGGGGGCGGCGTCCAGCAGCGCCCGCTTGTAGGTGCTGCCCGGGTTGGAGAACCTGACAAGGAGCATCAGGTCCTCTTCGGTGGGAGAGGAGGCGATGGTGAAGTACCTCCGGGCGCCGCGGGAATCGACCTTCTTGTGAGGCACGATCCACTCCATGAACTGGCCCGGCGTGAACGTGAAGCCGGGCGGGCGGTCGAAGCGGAACGCGCTGATGTCGGGGGTCAACTGTACCCTCTCCCTCAAGGCCAGGTCAAACCGATGCTTGGGCCCGAGGACGAAGGACAGGACGTTGGATATGCAAAGGGCTATCTCCGGCGTCAGGTCGATCCCGATTCGGAATAGGGGCAGGCTGTAGAGGGTGGCCACGAAGGCCGCGTAGCCAAGCCGGCGGAGCTTTGACGGTGGCAGAGTGGACGGCTCGGTGATCATGACGAAGGCGAAGAAGAGGAGTGCCGTGTTCATGATGTTGAACCGCAGGGCCGGTTCCACTGAGAGCAGGGAGCCGCCGTGATGGATCAGGGCGGAGAGGGCATTGAGGACCAGGAAGATCGTGACGAAGCCGAGGACGATGTTGCCTCGGCCGAGCTTCCTCACCACCAGGAGGCCCCCGGGCGCCACGACGCCAAGCATGTATGGGGAGCCAACCCACCACGTGGCGGCGTGGGACGGGACCAGCAGGGTGATGGCCACCACGGCCACCGCGGCCGGATTGCACACGTGCTGCTTATCGACCGTAAGCGCGTACTTGGAGGCGACGGCCACCACGCAGGCCGCAGCGAGAAACAGTGAGCTTTCCGGGAACCCCACGGGTATGATGAGAACCAGGATGAGGGCGGTGATGAGATTGGAGTCGCCGCCGGTCTGGGCGCGAAGCGCCCTGGAGAAGAGTGCTTTGGCGGCGTGGCCGACGACGACGGCCAGCAGCGTGTTGGCCGCGATGTGGAGAGGGTTGTACGTGTAGACGCCCAGAGCGCTGAGCAGGACGGCCCAGGTGACGATGGCGATGAGGTAGTAGAGCGTCAGCCGGTAGAGGGTGATGCGGTCCAGCAGGTTGTCGATGGCGGACATGGCTACTCGCACGTGTACTGGTCGAAGCCGCTGGTGGCGCAGCTCATCCTGTCCCTGGTTATCACGTAACCCTCAAACCCCTCCAGCGCCTCGATGAAGTGGATGCCCTCCTCTCCCATGGCGAAAGCGGCGGTGGCGAAGCGGTCGGCGTCGCATGCCGTGGGACCGACCACCGTCATGCTGGCGATGTCGGTCGCGCGAACGCCTCGGATGGGGTCGTGGATGTGCTCGCCCTGGACGTAGTTTCCCGAGGTGGCGATGCCCCGGTTGGAGAGGTGGACAACCTCGACGAACTCCTGGAGGTCGAAGGGATTCTGGATGCCCACCCTCCATCGTTCGCCCTCCGGGTTTCGCCCGTGGACCTGGGCGTCGCCGGCTATCTCTATAAAGAAGTTGGCGAACCCCCTCGCCAGGAGTAGGCGGGCCGCGGAGGAGATGGCAAAGCCCTTGACCAGCCCAGAGGGGTCCATCCGTCCGGCAAGGCGTATGTCAAAGTAGCCACGGGTCGCGCGCTTCGTCGCCTCGCACAGCGCGAGCACCACACGCATTTCATCGCTGTACGCGGACTCTGCAATGACGCAGCGGTTGATTCTCGATATTTCGCTGTCATGCTTGTAGGTACTGAAGACCTCGTCGAAGTGAGCAAGGCATCCCATTACGGCCCCCAAGTCGCCCTGGGTGGCGTCGGGATCGGCTATATCGGCGGTGACCGGCATTCCCATGATCCGCGCGAGGCTACGCATCAGGCGTTGCCCTTCTGACAGCGACGCTGAGACCCCAATCGAATGCGTTGCACGTGGTGGACGCGCCTGAGATGAAATCTATCCTTGCTCTCTGGTTTTCCAGGGCCTTGGCTCGCAGTCTTGGCAAGACCTTCTCGTTTATCACCTGCGATGTGTTTGACGCGTGGGGCCACTGAAGGAAGGTGATGTCTTCCATTCTCCCTTCTGCGAAGGTTACCTCCATCTGGAGAAAACCGCCGTGGAGCTCAATGGCCTTGTGTGTGTATGCGCCGTCAACATAGCCGTAGGGGGACGCGGGCGTTGGACTGGGCGTAGGAGTTGGAGTGGCACGAGCCGGGCGCGGCGTGGGGGTCGGGACGGCGGAGGCCGAAGCCGAGGAGGGCAGAGCGGTGGCTGTTGGCGCGGGGGCCTGGGGAGTGGCGGTTGAGGCCAGGGCGCCTGGGAACGGGTCAAGGCCTTGCGTCTGCGCCAACGGCTGGGTGCCTCTCAGCCGCGTGGCCACAACCAGGATGAAGAACAGGGCCACGATGGCGGTGACCCGGAGATACTTCGTCACTCGTTTCCCCTGGGAAGGCGACCGTCTGTGAACGGCCCGGCGGTCGCGCGCCCGCTGTCCGACGTCTCTGGGGGCGACCGGCGGGCAGCACCGCCGTCCAACCGTCGGGACATCACAGGGCCCGTCGGAGCGAGAACCGGGTTTCCGCCGACGTGATGAACTCCAGCAGCACGGGGGTCCCTTGCTCCTCCGTCACCCGGCGAGCGCGCAGGATCGCGGGTCCGACGTCCGCCGGGTCCTCGACACGCTCGGCGTAGCCACCCATGGCCCTCCCCATGTCGGCGTAGTTGCCCCCGATGTCCCGGGCCCTGTAGAGCTCTTGCGACACCACCATCGCGCGGGTTTCGATGGCCATCGTCGAGTTGTTGAGCACGATGGTGATGATGGGGATTCGGTTGCGCGCCGCGGTCTCGAAGTCCAGGCCTACCATGCCGAACGCAGCGTCCCCCATGACGTTGACGCAGACCTTGTCCGGCTCGGCGAGCTTGGCTCCCATGATGAGGCCCAGGCCCGTGCCCAGGCCGTGGGACTTGCCCCAGCTAAGGTAACTCCGTGGACCCCCCGCCTGGAAGAACGGGAGCATCTGGTCGCGCGGGCTGCCCGAGTCGTGCGTGACGATGGACTCGGAGCGAGGGAAGGCGTGCATGAGCTCCCAGATCACCCGGTACGGGCTGATGGGTCGCTCATCGGACGTTAGCAGGGGCATCCACTCCGCCATCCACGCCTCACGCGTCGAGCGCAGCCTGGCCGCCACGTCGTCGCCCTGCCGTCCCCCAGCTCCCGCGAGCCCCCGCACGGCCTCGATGAGCTGGCCCAGCACGAGCGCCGCGTCGCCGAGGAGGGCGTGCGTCGCGGGGTACCCCTTGTTGACGTCGCGTTCGTCGTTTGTGGCGTGGACGAGCGTCTTCCCCGGCGGCATCGTGAGCGACATGGGGTGGCGCGTCAGGCTGGCGCCGACGGCCAGCACCGTGTCCGCCCCAACCAGGGCGTCGTAGCCGTGCTGGGTCATCGTAGTCGCGCCGACTCCCAGCGCCAGCGGGTGGTCCTCCGGGAAAGCGCTCTTGCCGAGCATCGTCGTCATCACGGGCGCCTGGAGGAGCTCGGCCAGCGCGACGAGCTCCGACGTGGCCTCGGCGTACAGGACCCCCTGGCCGGCGAAGATGACCGGGGCGCGGGCCTCGACGAGGGCTCGAGCTGCCCGCTCCACGTCGTCCTCGGCGGCGGCGCTACGCGCCGGTTGGACGGGCACGTAGGCCGATGGATCAACGTCAATGTCGGCGGTCTCAACGTCCGCTGGGACCTCCAGCATCGCCGGGCCAGAGCGGCCGAGGCGCATTCGACTGAAACCTCGTCGCAGGCTCTCCAGCAGCAGGTCCGGGTCCGAGAGGGTCTCGACCCACTTGGTGACCGAGCGATAGCTCTCCGCGGAGCTGAACATGGGCGGCAATCCCGCGTTGGGGCGCCGGTGTCCCTGGGGCAGGAGCAGCATGGGGGTCGAATCGGAGAAGGCGGTGGCGACGCCCGAATAGGCGTTCTCGGCACCTGGGCCGTACTGCATTGCGAACACGGCCGGGCGGCGGCCGTTGGTGACGCGGGCGAACCCGTCCGCGATGCCCACGCCCACCCGTTCCTGGCGGCACACGATGGGTCGGAGGCCCGCGGAGGCCGCGGCATCGATGATCGGGATGGTGGGGTAGCAGCTCAGGAACTCCACGCCCTCGCTCTTGAGGACCTGAACGATGGCATCTACGACTCTCACGGGGACCTCCTTGCGCCGCGTCGGGCTTGACTATTGTAACCCTTGAGAGGGCACGGCTGCACCGCTCCGGGGTCAGGATTGGGGCAGGTGGCTGTCAACACAGCGCCTCTTTCCGCTCATGGTG
Source organism: uncultured Dehalococcoidia bacterium (assembly GCA_964436745.1). Classification (GTDB taxonomy): domain Bacteria; phylum Chloroflexota; class Dehalococcoidia; order Lucifugimonadales; family UBA1127; genus CAYTEC01. The sequence goes on from CAYTEC010000020.1 coordinate 19,389, forward strand.
AGCTTGTCGAAGGACCAACGGACTGGAGCGCAATCGCGCCAAACCCAAGCGCCCTAGGCCGGGCGCTTGGGTCGGGGAACCCGTTTCGCCATGCGGCGGCAGGTGTGATAGCCTTGCATGGTCCCATTTAGTAGGCGGTACCGACGAAGACCGCGGTCCCGCCGGGTGTATCCCATTCTTGAACCCTGATGGAGGGCCTGTGCCCCGAGCCATGTCCCGCGTCTTCCACGGCTGGTGGATAGTCCTTGCCTCCATGCTCGCGCTTTCGGTGGGCGGGGGCGTCTACTGGCAGGGGTTCGGGGTCTTCTTCCTGCCGCTGGCCCGAGAGTTCTCGACCACACGCGCGGCCCTTTCTGGCGCCGTGTCGATATCCCAGCTCGAGGGCGGGCTGCTGGGTCCCATCGGCGGCTACCTGACGGACAGGTACGGACCGCGGAGCATGATGCTGGCCGGCGCCGCGATCATGGGCCTGGGATTCCTGGCGATGAGCCAGGTCCGGTCGCTCGCGGCGTTCTACGCCGTCTTCGTCCTGGTGATCTCTGTAGGCATGTCCGTCGGTATCCGGGTGCCCGCGCTGGTCGCGCCCTCCAACTGGTTCGTGCGCAGACGAGGCACCGCGGTGGGGCTGGCCACGTCCGGCGCGGGGCTGGGCGGCGTGTTCGTGCCGGCGCTGGGGTGGCTCATCGCCAACGTGGGGTGGCGGCGCACGTCCGCCCTGGCTGGGGGCCTGGTGTGGCTTGTGTGCCTGCCGCTGGCGATGGTCATGCGGCGTCCGCCGGAGCACTACGGGCTGCTGCCGGACGGCGATTCGCCGAGCGCGCGACCGGCGGCCGGAGCCCAAGGAGACGCCTCGCAACCTGGGACGCAGGCGGTGGCGGCGGTCTCGGAGGCCCAGTACAGCCTGATGGACGCCCTGAAGACCCCGGTCTTCTGGCTCCTGTCACTTGCGTTCGGGCTCCGCCAGCTGGTGGTGGGGGCGATCGGACTGCACCTGGTGCCGTACTTGGAGGACACGGGGATCCGGCCGGAGCTGGCAGCCACAGTCCTGGGCGTCACCGCAGTGACCAGCGTCGTGGGGCGGTTGGGGTTCGGCTGGCTCGCGGACCGGCTGGAGAAGCGGTTCGTCATGGGGTCCAGCATGGCGCTGGTGGCGCTGGGAGCCTTCATCCTGCCAAGCGTGACGGAGTGGTGGCACCTGGCGGCGTTCGTGCTGATCTACGCCGTCGGGTGGGGCGGTGGAGCCACGCTGATGTTCGCCGTTCGTGCCGACTACTTTGGGCGGCGCGCCTTTGGCACCATCTCCGGGATGATGGACTTCGTGCAGATGTTCGGACTGGTGCTCGGACCGCTGGTTGCGGGACTGGTCTTCGACATGGTCGGCAGCTACCGCCCGGCCTTCCTGACCTTCGCCGTCTCCGCGACCCTTGCGGCATCCATCATGGTCTTTCTTCGACCGCCCCGGAGGGAGTTCGACATCGACGGCCCAGAGCGGTCGAATGGCTAGGGCCGACGGGCGCCGGTATGGAAGCGGATCATGGCGCCGCTCCCGGTCACCACGACTCGAACCGGATTCGGGTGGACGCCACGCCCTCCGCGGCCAGCAGGCCAAGCATGCCCTGGGTCATGTCCGGCGGGCCGCAGACGTAGAAGAGGGCGTCCGTGTCCACCTGGGCCTCGCGCAACAGCGCCGCGTCGATCCGTCCCGTGCGCCCGGTCCACCCCTCCCCGGACCCGGTCACCGTGAACAGGCACCGCACGTTGGGGTTCCGGCGTGCCGTCTCCTGGAGCTCGTCGCGGCGAAGGAACTCGGCGGGGTCCGTGGCGCTGCAAATCATCGTAACCCGCACGTCGGGCGCGGCGTCGTCGATATAGCGCAGGATGCCCAGCAGCGGCGTGACGCCGATGCCGCCGGCGATGAGCACCACCGCATCGCCCATCTCGCGGGTGTAGCAGAAGTCCCCGTAGCCGCCGTCGATGAAGACTTCGTCGCCGACGGCCGCCCGCTCGTGCAGGTAGCGGGTCACGGGATTCTCGCCCGCGCTCTTCACCGCCACGTCCACGGTACGAGTGTTGGATGGGAGGGAGATGAGGGAGTACCCCGCCACCAAGGCGCGGCCCTGTATCTCAGCGTAGAAGTCCACCCACTGGCCGGGCAGGAAGGCGAAGCCCTCTGCCTCCAGCTCCAGGGTGAACGACCGCACCGTCGGTGTCTCCTGGCGGATCGCGGCGATCCTTGCCGTTACGGTCATGTCAGCCTGCCGTCCGTGTAGTTTCTGGGTGTGCCACGTTGAGAAGCGCGAAGGGGGAGTCACCCTATCGGCAAGATGACTCCCCCTTCTTCAGTTCCAGTCCTGGGCCGTCACGAGCCCCTCTGGGTGAGCGGGTCGATGGGCTAGCCTGCCGCCTTCTTCGCGCCCAGGGCGGTCAGGATCGAGCCCGGGTTCATGGGCAGCTCGGTCATTCGCTGGCCGATGGCGCTGTGGATGGCATTGGCGACGGCCGCCATGGGCGGCACGATCGCCACCTCGCCGACGCCCCGCACCCCGAACGGGTGGCCGGGGTTGGGCACCTCAATGATCACCGTCTCGATCATTGGAAGGTCCAGGGCCGTTGGCATCCTGTAGTCCAGGAAGCTGGAGTTGGCCATCGAGCCCTCGTCCGTGTAGTAGTACTCCTCGTTCAGCGCCCAGCCGATGCCCTGGACCGCGCCACCCTGCATCTGCCCTTCTACGTAGCTTGGGTGGGCTGCCTGTCCGACGTCCTGGAAGGCGGTGAAGCGCAGTACAGTCACCTTGCCCGTCTCCGGGTCCACCTCAACGTCAGCAAGGTGCCCAGCGAAAGCACTGCCGACCTGGGCGGGGTTGGACGCGGCGGAGGCGCTGATGGGACCGCCGGTGGTCATCAGCCGGCCTGCCAAATCCTTGAAGCTGATCTTGTCTTCTGAGTTCTTGCTGGAGACAAAGACGCCGTCATTGAAGTCGACGTCTTCAGCCTGGGTCTCCCAGATGATGGCGGCTCGGGCCTTCATCAGGTCGATGACCGAGCGGGCCGTCTCGATCGCGGCGATGCCCGTGGAGAACGTGGTTCGGCTCCCGCCGGTCAGGCCGGTCCAGCCCACAGAGTCGGTATCGCCGACGCTCGGGTTCACGTCCTCCGCGGCGATCCCGAGGACCTCCGCCGCCTGCATTGCAATCGAGGCGCGAGAGCCGCCTATGTCCACCGAGCCGGTGATCAGGTTGATGGTGCCGTCACCGTTGACGGCGATGGTGGCGGAGGACTGCATCCCGGCGTTGAACCACCACCCCATCGCGACCCCGCGGCCGCGGTTTGGCCCCCCAAGAGGCGAGTTGTAGTGCTCACTGGCCTTGATGGCCTCCTCGACCTCAATGCAGCCGATCCGTGGGAAGGGCACACCCGCTACCGTGCGGTCGCCCTCCTTGGTGGCGTTCTTGAGGCGGAAGTCGATGGGGTCCATCCCCAGCTTCTCAGCCACCTCGTCCATCACGGTCTCGATGGCATAGGCGGCGGCAGGGGCGCCGGGCGCCCGGTAGGCGGAGGTTTTGGGCTTGTTCACGACGACGTCATAGCCGTCGATCTGGAAGTTCTCTACCTTGTACGACGAAAGGCAGGTCATGGCGCCGGCGCCCACGGAGGAGCCTGGGTACGCGCCAGCCTCGTATGCCAGGTAGACCTGGATCGCCGTGATGCGGCCATCCTTCCTCGCGCCCACCTTCGCCCGCATGTCGGTGCCGGACGTGGGGCCGGAGCCTTCGAAGACGTCCTTGCGGGTCATGGTGGTCTTCACCGGCCGGCCGGCTTTCTTCGAGAGCAGGGCCGAGATGGGGTCCAGGTAGGTGCCCAACTTTCCGCCGAAGCCGCCGCCGATCTCCATGGGGATGACCTTGATCTGCGACTCTGGGATCAGCAGGAGCTGGGAGGCCTGTTGGCGTATCCCGAAGGGGCCTTGCGTGCTGGTCCAGATGGTCAGGTGGCCGTCTCGCGACCAGTGGGCGGTGGAGGTCTGAGGCTCGATGTACCCCTGGTGCACCATCTGAGTGTGGAGCTCCCGCTCCACGACGACATCGGCCTCTCCGAAGCCCGCGTCCAAGTCCCCGCCCTTGAATTGCAGGTGGGCCGCGATGTTGCTGGGCGCCCCGGCGACCGCGTCCGGTCCGGGCGCGGCGTCGTTAGTGGTCTGGTTCTCGTGGACGAGGGTGGCGCCCTCCTTCATGGCATCCGCCATTGACATGACCGCCGGGAGCACTTCGTACTCCACCTCGATCAGGCCCAGCGCCTCCTCCGCGATGTGCGGGCTGGTGGCGGCCACGGCGGCTACGGCATGGCCCTTGTAGAGCGCCTTCGCGTGGGCCAGGCAGTTGTCCGCGAGGAAGAAGGTGCTGCTCACCGTCTCCCCCAGGTTCGCCACGCGGTCCTCGACGACCGGCATGTCGGCGGCTGTTATCACGGCCATCACGCCATCGAGGGCCTGGGCCTTGCTGGTGTCGATACGCTTGATGCGTGCGTGGGCGTGCGGGCTGCGCAGCACCTTGGCTTGCAGCAGGTCCGCCATCTGGATGTCCGCGCCGTACTTGGCTCGGCCGGTCACCTTGTCCAGGCCGTCATGGCGGATGGGCCTCGTGCCCACTACCTTGTACTTCCCTGCCGCTCCTTTGGACTGGCTGTCCGATACCGTGGTCACTACGCTACACCCCCCTGCCTTACTGTGGTCGGCGCTTTGAGCGAGCCAACCGGCTCGTTCGGTTCAGCCATTGTATGGGTGCCCTCCGAGGTCGTCAACTATTGTTTGGCTCCATAGTCAACAATCTCCGACGCGAACGCCCGGCGCCGTCACATCGCGGGGATCACATCGCGGGCCAACCCCTCCAGGTGCTCCATGTGGTCGAAGACGGGGTTTATCTGGAGAATTTGGGCGCCGGACTGGATCACCGCGCTGATGCCATCGATGCAGTCCTGGGCGTTTCCCCACACGGCGACCCGGTCCGTCATGTCCGCGTTGCGGTACCTGCGTACGAACCATTCGGTCAGCCGCCGCCCAGCCCGCTCGCGGTCGGTGTCCAGCGCCAGGTAGATACGTTTGGCGATGGGGAAGTCGGCCGGGTCGCGTCCCTCCTGCTCCAGCTCTCTCCGAAGATCCTTGACGTTCTCCCGGAACACGTCGGTGGAAGAAGCGCCCGCGCCGATCCAGCCGTCGCCCATGCGCGCGGCTCGGCGCAGCACGTCCGGGTGGCGGCCGCCGAACCAGATTGGTGGGTGGGGTTGCTGAAGGGGCTTCGGCTCCATCGGCGTCCCGTCGAGCCGCCAGTATTCGCCCTCGTAGCGGGCCTCTTGCTCCGTCCAGAGCGCCTTCATCACGCGCAGGCCCTCAACGAACTGCCGGACCCGGCGCTCCGGCGTGACGCCGAACGCGGGGTACCGGGTGGGTTCCGCCCCCAACCCGACTCCTACGATCACCCGACCTCCGAGCATGTGGTCGATGGTCGCGAACGCCTTCGCCAGGTGAACCGGGTTGCGAAAGATGCTGAGCAGGACCGAGGTGCCCATGGAGAGGCCGGTGCTGAACGCGGCCGCGTAACCCAGGAGGGCCAGAGGCTCTATGTTGGGCTCGTATTCCTCGATGTGCTCCTGCACCCAGAGGCTGTCGTACCCGAGGATCTCCGCCCTGATGACGAACTGTCGGACCAGGGGAAGGTCAATCCGTCCCTGGGGGAATATCTGGGGGATCGCAATCCCCCACTTCACGCCGTCTCTCGTGGCCATCGTTCGCCGCTCCCTTCCTCTTCCGTCGCTCGTGGCGGCACCAGCCGCGCGGTGCCTCGACGCGCCGCACGATACGTCCGCGGGTTTCCCGTGTCAACGCCGCGCAGTCCGCGGTTCGATGGTCCACGGCGGGGTTGACTGAGCCGGTCGGCGCGGGTACGGTGCGCCCCATCACGTGAACCGACACCGAACGGGCGGCGTGGGACGTCGCCACCGGGGGGAAGGCGCCCCAAGTGAAACGGAGGGACCACGAGGATGCCTGCAACGCAGCAGCTGCCCCACCCTTTCGGTGACTTCATCGGGTTAAAGCAGATACAGCGGGAGAACGGCTTCGTGGCGATGGAGCTAGAGGCTGGACCACACCATATGAATTCCTACGGCGTGGTCAACGGCTCCGTTGCCTATGCTATGCTCGACAACAGCATGGGTGGGGCAACGGCCTCGACCCTTGCGGAGAGCGAGACCTGCGCGCCGCGCGGCCGGGCACCTTGCGCGCGGGGTCCCGCGTCATCCATCGAACCGGCCGCTTCGCCGTCGTGGAGGGCGAGGTCAGCCAGGCCGACCGGGTCATTGCGCGGGCCAGCGGGACCTTCGCCGTTCTGCCACGGAGCGAGTAGGAAGAGGCATCGCGAGGCTAACTCGCGGGGCGGAGACGTGGACCAAGTGAGGCGAGGGGCAATGCGAATCGCGACAGGAGGGGGACAGTGATCAAGACGCGCGTGACTGAGATGCTGGGGATCGAGCACCCGATCGTGCAGGCGGGGATGACGGGCGTGTCCTTTGGGGAACTGGCTGCCGCCATCTCCAACGCCGGGGCGCTGGGAACGGTGGTTAGCACCATGGGGGCAGAGGGGTTCCGCAGCGAGCTGCGCATCGCGAGGTCCATGACTCAGCGCCCACTCGCCGTGAATTTCCCTCACCTGGTCATGCGCACGTGGAAGAAGCAGGAGATGTGGGACGCGGTAGAGGTGGCGGTGGATGAAGGGATCAAGATCGCGATCATGGCCGCCGGCGACCCGGATATTCTCCTGCCCCGCCTGAAAGAGGCGGGGATGACCGTCCTCCACGTGGGGGCCACTGTGAAGCACGCGCTCAAGGCCCAGGAATCCGGCGTGGACATCTTCATCGCGAACGGGGCGGAGGCGGGCGGAGGGGCGAGCCGGGAGCAGGTCGGCAATCTGGCGCTGGCCCCACAGGCGGTGGACGCGCTCGAAATCCCCGTGATCTTGGGGGGCTCGGTCATCGACGAGCGCGGGCTCGTGGCGGCGCTGGCCCTAGGGGCGGAGGGGGTATATGTGGGCACCCGGTTCATCGCCACCCACGAGAGCCCCGCGTCCGCGGACCACAAGCGCGCGATCCTCATGGCGCGGGACGACAGCACGTCCGTGAGCCCGGGGGTCGGTGGCCGGGGCCTGTCGAAGGAGTTTCTCCAGGAGGTCTACCCTGGTGTCGAGGCGTCGTTCGGGGCGGGCCAGGGCGCCGGACTCGTTCACGACATCCTGTTGGCAGCCGAGGTGGTGGAGCGCTTCGTCAGCGGCGCCGAGAAGGTGTTGGCCCGTATCGAGGCCCTTGGCATCCGGCCCGTTAGGACGAGCGGATAACGGGCGGTGAAGCGCTAGGAACCGTCGCCCAGCTCCGGGCGGTTCGGGTCTCGGTCGAGCTCCTGGATGGGCGGCCCATCGACCAGCTCTCGCGGCCCGGTCCCGCCTCCAAGCTCCCGCCCCTCTCGGTCCGCTCCGGCGGCGGGCGCCAGCGACGGCAGGGCTGTTTCCAGTCGACGCTGCAGCGCCTCCATGGTGGGTAGCAGGCTCCGGATGTCCTTCTTGATCTGCGCGCCCTCGAACGCCGCCACCCGCATGGTGAGCCGGACTTCGCTGACCACACCGGAGCGCTCGGCCCCGAACCCGCCCTGGTCCGCTCTGGCGCGGGTGGAGTAAGCCTCGCCCCTCCACTCCAGGGAGATGCCGTAGCGGCGTCCATCGAGGGCGAACCGGATCAGAAAGAGGCCCACAAGCACGGGGAGAAGGAGCGCGCCCAGGACGGCGGCGGCCCACCGCTCTCGGAGTGCCTCCGAGCGGGGCTGGCGGGCGCGCGCAACCAGTACTCCCTGGAACTCGGCCACGTTCTCCAGCGGCCCTGGCTGCATGGGGCCATCCGCCATGTCCACGGAGAACCCCTGCTCCTCGAAGGCTTGGGCGAAGGAGTCGGCCATGCGGCGCGGGTGGCCGGACGTGCCCTCCCAGCGCCAACGCACAGGCCAAGCTTCCTGCTCCGCGCGAAGCTCCTCGAAGTCCGTTGGTTCGTTGCCTGACGGGCTCATGGTCTTTTGAATCCCTCGGGGCCTGTGTCTCGGGCTGGACTCGTGCTCAGGATGATTCTCCTGTGTCGTTGCTGTCAAGCACGACCATCTGCGACCCGTTCCGGGAGTCGGTCAGGATGAATACCTCCGTCACCAGCCCGGTCCTGCGCACGGCGTAAGCGGTGGCCCACGTCTGGTGGGCCAGCCGTTCGGGCAGCAGCTCCGCCTCGCCGCCAATGTCCGGGTCCCATCGGTAGATGGTGGAGACACCCAGGCCCCGGTCCTCCGGGCAGTCCGCGTCGACGGTGGGATCGCAGTGGTGGGCGCGACCGCCGATGATGTAGACATAACCATAGGCGTAGACGACGGCCATGTTGTCGAGCCCCACCGGGATCTGGCCGACGATCTGGGCGTAGCCTGTGGGCTGAACCTCAATGATGTCCGTGTAGAAGACCCCCTCGGCGTGGCAGCCGACCACGTAGGCGACCTCTCGGTCCGGGTCGTAGGCGGTTCCGCATTCGTCGCCGTTGTGCGGGAGCTGCCCAATGGTCTCCACCGTCCCTCGGATTGGGTCGTAGGCCTGTATGCCATCTCGGTACTGAGAACCGACACCAGGTTCCCCACTGCCCGCGGCGCCCCCGAAGACGAGAAACACGCTGGCGGCCTGGTGCCACACGCCGCTGGTATCCACTATGGGCTCGACGAGAGCCACGTCTGGGATCTCAGCGATGGTGCGGTCGATCAGGTCGAACCGGTGGATCGCCTCCGTCGGGTTGGACTCTCGCGAACCCGGAGGTTCCGAGTCCCAGTCGCCCCGAGCGCCTCCCCCGATGTAGATCACCTTGGGCGTGCACCCGTAGGCCGCGAGCCCGTGCACCGGCGTCACCGCGTCGAGGATCGTCACGTGCCACGTGTCGGGATCGATCTCATATATCCGATTGGGGAAAGAGTCGGAGCCCCCCACGAAGATAATCGTGTCGGTCGTCGCGTCGTAGCAGGCGCCACCGCCCGTCTTGCGGTCGGGGAACAGCCGAGGCAGGACCTGGACGGTGACGCGGGAGTGCTCCTTGACCCCTCTGATGCTCGGCGTCGGCCTGGGCGTTGGGGTTGCCGTGGGCATAGGGGTTGCCGTCGGGGTCGGGCTTGGTACGGGCCTTGGGGTTGCGGTCGGCGCCGGCGTAGGGGCGGCTGTCGAGGTAGGGGGGAATGTGGGTAGCCCAGCGCCAGGGGGGACCGGCGGTATGGGGATGGGCTGTTGAGTGCAGGCGAGGGTAGTCATCGCGACAGCGAGGAGGATCGGCGCCGTCCGGCGCACGGCGCTCCCCCACGTGAGCAGCAAGTCGATCCCCACCAGCCCCGGCTACCGGACCTTGCGGGCGTAGAAGAGGCTGTGGTCCACCGGTTTGGGGTCCGTGAAGTACATCACCCCCCCGAGCTCGTCCCCCCTCCTGGGGGACTACGTCGAGGCCCAGGGCCCGAAGCCGCTCGACGACCTCGTCCGCCTCGTAGAGCCAGAAGCTGCGCTCCACCCCGTAGTCCCGATCGAAGACCGTGGTGACGCCGCTCCCCACCTTCTGCATGAGTTGGAGGACGCCGCCGACCTTGAGCACGCGGGCGAACTCCGGCAGGGTGACGCCCATGACCTTGTCGCGCTCGATGTGCTGGATCACCGCGTTGCACAGGACGAAGTCGAGGGAGGCGTCGGGGAACGGCAGTGGCTTGCCAAGGTCCGCGACAGAGACTCGGTCGGAGAGTTCCGGGTGCAGCTCCAGCGCGACCGCGATGTTCTCCTCCACGACATGGATTCCCACCATGTCGTAGCCGTCGCGGCAGTAGAAGAAGACGGCGCGGGCGCCCGCGCCGCACCGCCCCGTGCGCTTCGTGTGGGGGTACCTCGA
>CAYTEC010000021.1:0-10692 GCA_964436745.1 uncultured Dehalococcoidia bacterium
CTTTCCTGTCCAGGTCTAACATTACTCCTGGACTAGTTTTCGGGGGGCAGGCCAGTCTGCGCAGGTTGGCAAGGGCGTATGCGGATGGTGGCTACGAAGAGCCCGAGTACCGTCGCCGGCGACAGGTCCTGCAGTTGGAACTTGAGTCGCTGGCGCGCCCTGAGATCAATGCCGCCGAAGAGGCGGGGAGGCTGGTCCAGCAGCTGCCTGATCTCTGGGAAGAGGCGTCGGAAGCGGAACGCAGGAAGCTTCTCCTGGCTATGCTGGACGCCGTGTACGTCGATACCCGAGAGGAGCGACGGGTGGTGGCCATCAAGCCGAAAGCGGCCTTTATGCCTGTCCTCCAAGTTGCCTCGGCTCGGGAAGGGTCTGGCGTGGTCCTTATCAAAGAGGGCGGCCTCCAGACGTTCTGTCCAGAGGCCGCCGTAGCTGATCACGACTGCGATTCAGCTACCGGGTGTTCGTGGTGGAGACGGGGGAGAGTCGAACTCCCCGTCCAGCAGGCTCCTAGCGGGATATACTCCAGGCGTAGCCGACGTACTAGTCTCGCCTGCTCGGCCCCCATCGGCGGGGTCCGGTCAGGCCAGCCGAGCGGACTCTTTGACCATCCCCCATCGGCGTCGGATCCGGCCGCACCCTGATTTATCGGCGCCCGGGACTCCCCTTCAGGGGAGAGAAGGCCGGACGGACTGCCTCTTAGGCAGCCAGTACGAGTTCGCGCTCGCCAGTTACTCTTGCGCCGCCGGTTTAACGAGGTGGGCGGCACCTCGGCCTGCAATCCCGCCAAGCCACCCCCTGTCGAAGCCACGCGTCCCCATGTAACTCCATTCTACCATGCCCGCCACGCGACGGGGAGCCACCCAGAGCATACTACCGGTATGCATCCTTGAGGTCCCTCTGCATATCGCGCTCGACCGCTCGTTGGAGCAGCGCTTCGCGCTTTTGGTATCGCCGCTTCCCTCTCCCAAGGCCCAGGAGGACCTTGGCCACCCGCCCCTTGATGTACATCCTCAGCGGAACGACGGTGTAACCCTTCTGGCCAATCCTGGCGATCAGCTCGTCGATCTCCTGTCGGTGCAAGAGGAGCTTTCTGGACCTCTTCGGCGCGTGGTTTGCGAGTCCAGCCTGTACGTACGGTGCGATATGGGCGTTCTCCAGCCACATCTCCCCTTTGGCGGGGCGAGCGTAGGCATCCCGCAAGTCGACCTTCCCTTGTCGGACCGACTTGATCTCCGTTCCAGTCAAGACCAGTCCGGCCTCCATCGTGTCCAGGATATCGTAGTCGAACCGCGCCCTTCGATTCGCGGCGACCTGTCGGTCTTGGGGTTGCGACACTGGCTGGCCCCGGGACCCTTTGGTGGCGAGAGTAGACATAACGCGCGGCAAGAGTCCTGTCCTCAGCCTACATTCTCGGCGATTTCCTGACGGAGAACCTCCAGCGCCCTGTCGAGCTGCTGGTCGCCGCGGCCGGCAGCGGTCCCGGCAACTACGATGTCCGGTTCCAGGCCATAACCTTCGATCAGGCGCCCGTTCGGTGTGTACCACCGGGCGAAACTATAGTAGAGCCCACCTCCGTCCGACAACGGTCGTAGGCGGTTGACGCTCCCCTTGCCGAAGGTGCGGACGCCCACCAGCACCGCGCGGTCGCGGTCCTGAAGCGCTCCAGCCACCAGCTCGCTGCCACTGGCGGAGAACTGATTGACGAGCACAACGAGTGGAATGTCCAGGGCGACGCCACCGTCGTCGGCAACAAAGTCGGTCCGCTTGCCTTTGCCTTCCGACTGGTACACCACCAGACCATCGCCGAGGAACTGGCTCGCCACCTCGACCGAGGTCGAGAGGAGGCCACCGGCATTGTCGCGAAGGTCCAACGTCACACCCCGCGCACTCTGTTCCTGTACCTCCTCCAGTCGGGCAACCAACGCCGACGTCGAGTTGCCGTAGAACGCACTCAGACGTATGTACGCGATCCCGTCGTTGGTCATGTTGCCCGTCACGCTCTCCAGCTTGATGGTTCCGCGTTCGATCTCCAGGACCAATGGGGTTTCCTCACCCAGGTGCAACACCTCCAGAGAAACCATGGTGCCACGCAGGCCACGGATATGACTGACCGCCTCAAGGATGGTCCACCCTTCCACGCTCTCGCCATCGACCGCAAGGAGGATGTCGCCGGCGCGCAGACCGGATTTGGTGGCGGGACTTCCCCTCATGGGGCTGAGAATGAACTGCCCGCCACGACGGTATATCTCAGACCCTATCCCCTCGTAATTGCCAGCGAAGTCCGGGGCATCTATCTCATAACGGTCCGGCGGGATATACGCCGTGTGCGGATCGTCCAGGGCATCGATGAGCCCGCGGATCGCCGCTCGCGACAACTCAATCGAGTCCAGGGGACGCTCCGGCGTGTTGAACCCTTGGAACAGCCCCACCCATGCATCCCAGAGGGGCGCCAGAGCGTCCGGGAGCTCGTCCGGAATCGGCAGGGTGTTCGGCGGGAAAGCGCTTGGGAAGCGCAAGGCCGGGTCGTCGATAGCATCCAGCATCGCCTGGACGGCCCCCGCGCTCAGCCGATCGCCGTTCATGGCGTCCGGCTCGACGAAGTCGCGCCGCAATACATCCCAGACCTCGCCGATGGGAGCGAGGGCCTCCACCGGCACAACGCCGGGTGCCAGGGAGGCAGCTTCGGTGGCGATTGCTTCGCGACGAGCCCCTGGGTCTGCGTCCCGAGGCAGGGGGCCGCACCCCACGGCGAGCGCAAGGACGCCCAGCGCCAGGACGGCGGCTGCACGGGGACCGATGGCGAGGAAACGCGGTTTCACAATGGCTAGAGTCAACACTGCGGATGGCCTACCGGTATCGTATTGAAACAGAAGCGCCGAAGTCATCTTACCACAAGCACCGGACGGCCTTCCTGGCTAGAGGTCGAATCTCGTTGACACCTTCGCATAGCCGATGCTACGATGCGCTCAGAGTCGCCTGAGGAGGCGGAGCGGGTTCTCCGTGGGGATTCACCGCGGCCGCGCAAAGGGCGGTGAATCACGGTCTACCAAAGGGAACGGGCACGGGATCGTTACGCGCTGACGGCGCCCGATGCGCAGAAGCGACGGCGCTGTCACAGTGGGAGATGCGTCGCAGGGCAGCAGTGACCCTATCGAATTCATCACCCTACGGACCCGAAGGTCCAAGGAAGGCAGGCCATAAGCGACCCTGAAGCCGGATGAGGGGTGAGGGCAGTGACACCCCCGCCCCTCATTAGTGTAGTCGCCAAGACCGTTGGGGAGGTGCGTGACCATGACCACTCAGGAGGCGGAGCTTCATAGGGGCTTGATGGGCGTGTACCTCGATTCCACGAAGGCCAGCTTCATTGATGGCGCCGTGGGCAAGCTGATGTATCGAGGGTACAGCATCCATGACCTCGCGGAGCAGTCCACGTTCGAGGAGGTCGTCTACCTCCTGATAAACGGAACCCTTCCGACACACAGTCAGCTTGAAGAGATGAACAGCGTCCTGCTGGCAGCGCGCGCGATCCCGGACGAGATCGTCAAGCTCCTGGAGCTAGTGAAGGACTCGCACCCCCAGGACGCCCTGCGGACCGCCGTTTCGGCCCTCAGCGCGTTCGACCCCGATGCCAACGACCTGTCGCCCGAGGCCGTCAAGCGCAAGGGACTCCGGTTAACTGCGCAGGCGCCGACGATTATTTGCGCTCACCACCGGATCCGCACCGGGCAGGAGCCCGTCGCTCCCCACGCCTCGCTGAGCCACGCGGGGAACTTCCTGTACATGCTACGGGGAGAGGAGCCAGACTCGGAGGAAGCGAAGACCATGGACGTGGACTTCGTGCTCCATGCCGAACACGGGGCCAACGCCTCCGCCTTCACCACGCGTGTGATCGCCTCCACCATCGCCGACTTTCATGGGGCGATCGTCGGCGGCATCGCGGCGCTCAAGGGACCGTCCCACGGTGGGGCGGCGGAAGCCGTGATGCAGATGGCGCTGCAGATCGGAGAGCCCGAGAACGCGGCGAGCTTCGTCAGAAACGAGCTCGACGCCGGACGACGGATCATGGGGTTCGGCCACCGAGTGTACAAGTCTGAGGACCCGAGGGCGCGGCACTTGCGGGACCGCTCCAGGGACCTGGGAGAGAAGTACGGCGACCCCAAGTGGTTCCAGATCCTGACCGCCTTATCCGAGGAGATGAAACCGTATCAGGCCCGGGGTATCTGGGCAAACGTGGACTTCTTCGCCGGCTCCATCTACCACCTGTTCGGCATCCCGGAGGACCTCTTCGTTCCGATCTTCACCATGGGCCGGATCCCAGGGTGGACCCTCCAGGCGCTTGAGCAGTACGCGAACAACATCCTCATCCGGCCGCTGCTCCGATACACCGGTCCCATGGACGTTCCCTACGTTCCGATCGACCAGAGGGGCTAGTGACGCCGCGCGGCGAGCTGTGGCGAGACTTCCGGTCGAAGCTCCAGGGCCACCGTCTGGAGGTCCTGGGGTTGGTCCGAGGGATGAGCGAAGAGGCGGCGGAGGAGCAGCCCAACGACGAGTGGTCCGTCAAGCAGCAGATTGCCCACATGTGCGAGACGGAAGAGGGCTGGCTAGAGCGGGCGCTCGCGGCACTGCAGGGGCGGACGCGCGGGCGAGCTGGGCCTCCGGGGGACGGGCAGGCGTTCGCCCGTGATGTCGAGGCCGCCAACGCCCAACCTCTTTGGTTCTGGGTGACCCGCCTCAAGGCTGGCCGAGCGGAGACCATCCGGCGACTGGCCGAAGCCACCCTCACCGACGAAGCCCTCGAAGGCCGCGACAGCAACCCATCCTCACCGGACATGACCGCGATCCAGATGCTGCGTGCCCTCTACCGCCACGACCGGATGCACTTGGAGCAGATCCAGGGCAAGCCGTCCACGTTCGCGCTCGGCGCCAGGCCGTCGGGCGACGTCGGCGGCTAGCCGCCGGGGCCTGCAATCGCGCTCGAATCGGCATAATATCGCATCGTCCTGTCCGGCCCCGAACCGATCCTTGACCTCCGTGCTCCGCTCCTATCAGTCCCCGTTCTTGAGGACAACGCCCCTGCCGCCCGGACAGCTCGCCGCGTTCCTCGGGCTCTCCAGCGTTCCCATGCGCTCCCGACGGGCCTCCCACCTTGAATGAGCTCGGACCACCATCGGATCACGTCTCGGCCGCCCCGTGGGATGGACATAAGACATCCGCACCTATGCGGCAGCGCGCGGTTATGTAAAGGTCTCATTGCCCGGCAGACATAACCATTATAGTGCGAAGATATATTTCGCCAAGCTTCTTACCCTCCCCACGCTTGATCCACGCCTCTGCGGGCCTGGTTATGCGCGACACGGCTCGCCCGGCCTGGGTCGGCGTGCCCGCACACCCCCGTAGGCGGTCGATGTCCACGCTGCTCCCATGGTCGTCGGCTTCTCCGGCGCGAGGAGCAAGCGCCTGGCCGAGGCCGACCGACCGTCACTCGATGAAGAAGACCTCCGACTGACCGGCCTGCGCGCGTACAAGCCCACCGCCCAGTCGCTCCTCGATGGCCTGGAGCACCAGGTCCAGGCCCCATCCTTGTCCTGCCGACACCATGATTCCCTCGACCCCAAGCCCTTCAAGAGATGGGCGAGACGACGGCTCGTCCGGGTCGGCGGCCACTACGAGATCGAGCTTGTTCAGCACCAAGAGCCGCGGCTTCTCGGCCAGTCCCAGATCCCCCAGGGTATCCTCCACGGTCTGTATCTGCTCCGCAGCGTTGCGGTGACTTATGTCGACCACGTGCACAAGAAGGTCCGCCTCACTGAGCTCCTCCAGGGTGGCTCGAAACGCGGCGACCAGGGCGTGCGGGAGCTTGTGGATGAACCCCACTGTATCGGTCAGCAGGGCGGCCCCGCCGCCGGGCAACGCCACTCGCCGGGTGATCGGGTCGAGCGTCGAGAACGGGCGGTCCTCCGCGGCCACGCTGGCTCGCACCAGGGCGTTGAACAGGGTGCTCTTGCCGGCGTTGGTGTACCCCACCAGCGATACGACCGGCATTCCCGCCGTGATCCTCCGGCCACGGTGCAGCGTGCGGTGCCGCCTCACTGCCTCCAGCTCGCGCTTCAGGCGGCTGACGCGCCCGCGGACCAGCCTGCGGTCCGTCTCAATCTGGGTCTCGCCCGGTCCTCGGGTGCCGATGCCGCCGCCGAGCCGCTCCAGGTGGGACCATTGGCCCGCAAGCCGCGGCAGCAGGTACTCGTGCTGCGCCAGCTCCACCTGCAGCACCCCCTCGCGAGTGCGGGCGCGGTGAGCGAAGATGTCCAGGATCAGGGCGCTCCGGTCCAGCACCTTGACCTGTAGAGCGTCCTCCAGGTTTCGCTGCTGCGTGGGCGTCAGCTCGTCGTTGAAGACGGCGAGGGTGTAGTCGAGGCTTTCACCGAGCTCTGCCAGCTCGGCCACCTTCCCCTTGCCCAGATAGCTGTGGGTCGTCCTGTCCAACGACTGCGTGACCTGGCCGACCACCTGGGCGCCCGCACTCACAGCGAGCTGCTCCAGCTCGGCGAGCGAGTCGTCTAGGTCCCAGCGCGCGCCCCGTTGCCGCTTGAGGGTCACGCCGACGAGCACGGCACGCTCGGCCGCTCGGTGCGTGGGGTGACTCCGCTCCGGTATGTTCCCGCCCTCCCCCGATGCGCCCTCGACGCCCCTAGCCCGTGGCCTTAGGGTCCGGAAGCTTCCACGACGCGAGACGGCGGACGCCTTCATCCAGGTCCTCGTCGGCCAGCGTCAGGGACAGCCGAATGTACCCCTCGCCGTGGACGCCGTAGCTCGATCCAGGCGTCACCACGATATCCAGGTCGTCCAGAATAGCGGTCGCGAACGTGGCTGACGTATGGCCGGGCGGCACGGGAGCCCAAACGTAGAGGCTCGCCTTCGGTGGCGTCACTCGCAGCCCCAGGCCCGCCAGCGCGTCGATCACGCGGTCGCGCCTGACCTGGTATCGCTGATTCCGCAGGTCCACGTCCTCGTCCGGGGTCTCCAGCGCGCGTATGCCCATCTGCTGCACCGCTTGGGCGACCCCGGAGTCGATGTTCGACTTCACCAGGAAGAGCGCTCGGATGACCTCTGGGTTGCCCGCGGCCATCCCCAGTCGCCAGCCGGTCATGTTGTAGCTCTTGGAAAGCGAATGGAATTCGATGCCCACGTCCTTTGCGCCAGGGACCTGTAGCATGCTCACGGGCCGGTAACCGTCGTAGGCGACCTCCGTGTAGCAGGCGTCGTGCAGCAGAACGATGTCGTGCAGTTTGGCGAACGCCACGGCCCGCTCGAAGAACTCCAGGGGCGCGACAGCGCCGGTGGGGTTGTTGGGATAGTTGATCCAGAGCACTCTGGCCCGTTCCGCCACCGCCGCCGGGATGGCGTCCAAGTCCGGCAGCCACCCGTTCTCCTCCAGCAACGGCATCCAGTGCGGCTCCGCGCCCGCGAACAGTGTGCCCACGTTGTACACGGGGTAGCCTGGGTCCGGCTGGAGCGCAATGTCCCCCGGATCGAGCAACCCGAGGGCGATGTGACCGATCCCTTCCTTGGCGCCGATGAGTGACATCACCTCGGTCGCGGGGTCCAAGGCGGCCCCGAAGCGCCTCCCGTACCAGTCCGCGACCGCCCTGCGGAACTCGGGCAGCCCCTCGGTTTCGGGGTAGCGATGGTTGGGCAGGTCGCGGGAAGCCTCGGCTAGGCGCTCGAGCACCGGGGTTGGCGTGGGTACGTCAGGATCGCCGATGCCGAAGCTGACGACACGCTTGCCCTCCGCGCGCTTCGCGGCGATCTTCCGCGAGATCTCCACGAAGAGGTACGGGGGGAGCTGCTGGACGCGGTTAGCTAGGCGCATGGGCTCGCGTGGCTCGACATTGGTGCACTACTCCCTCCACTCGCCCTCGAAAACCTCCACGACAGGCCCTTCGAGAAAGACCTCGCCCCGGCCGTCCCACGTCACCGTCAGGACGCCACCGGGGAGCGTTATGTCTACTCGCTCGTCCGTCAGGTCGTGCAACCGCGCCGCCACCGCCACCGCGCACGCCCCGGTGCCGCACGCCATCGTCAGCCCCGCGCCCCGCTCCCACACCCGTGCGGTGAGATGCCCGCGGTCGTGGACATTCACCACCTCGAAGTTCACCCTCTCGGGGAACAGGAGATGGTGCTCCATCTCAGGGCCGACCTCCGCCAACGGGAAATCCGCCACCGGCTCTCGCAGGAAGGCGACCGCGTGGGGGTTGCCCATAGACACCCCGGTGACCTCCACGGATCGGCCCGGCACTGCCACCGGCCAGTCGAACACCATGTCATCCGGGTTGAAGTGCTCGATGCCGTCGTGCGTCGCGCGCATGCCCGTGTTGAGGTTCGCTCCGATGGGCACCAGCCGCACGGCCGGGTCCACGGGCACATCCAGTGGGCGAAGGGCAGGCTTCCCCATCGCGACGCGCGCCCGAACAATTCTTCCGCTATCGACACCTTCGAAGAGCGGCGTCACCGCAAGGACCCCCGCCATCGTCTCGACGCGCACGCTGCCGTCCCTCGGCGCCGCGAACCCTCGCTCGATGGCGTACTTGACGATGCACCGAATGCCATTGCCGCACATTTCGGCCTCGGAGCCGTCCGGGTTGAACATCCGCATTCGGAGGTCGGCTTGGTCCGACGGCAAGACCAGCAGCAGGCCGTCGGCGCCCACGCCGCCGTGGCGGTCGGCGACCGCGACAGCCAGCGCCGGCCAATCACGCTCGCCGTCCCTCGCGTCCACGACGACGAAGTCGTTCCCAGCACCGTGCATCTTGACGAACCGCATGCCCTGGAACCCCTCTTCCCGTACCGCTCGGTCCCAGTGTAGTGGGCCGCAAGTCGGCGGGCAAGGGCTGTCTTGTGCTACGATGAGCGCGCGATGCTACGCAAGGCCCTGCTAAATATCTACGACACCCCCGACCCCCTTCGGCCGGGCTTCACGACGCCCGGCTACGACCGCGACCACGCTCGTCGGACGGCGGCCATCGTAGTAGCGGTGGCGCCGCGGCTCGGAGTGGCCCCCGAGTGGCTGGAGCGGCTTGAGACCGCCGCCCTTCTCCACGATCTGGGGAGGGCAGGGATGGACCCGAGTCTGTTCGGGGCGATCTTCCGAGCGGCGGCGGAAGCGGGCCTGCCGGTGCGGCTCGGTGAGCTTCGGGAGCGCTGCCCCGAGACGGACGGGTCGGGAGCAGTGGATCGCTTCCTGGAGATGGCGGGCGCGGCATTGGCGCGAGCCAACATCGCCGTCACGGACGCGGTCCGCGACCACGTGGCAATGCGCATGGACTACCGGGGACGGCTGACCCGGATGATAGAGCGCCACGCAGCCACGCTCGCGCGGCTGAGAGTCGTCGTCGAACCGTGGATGGAAAAGGTGGTCCTCTACTACTACTACCCCCACCTCATGGAGGGCGAGCCGGCCCAGGTGCGGCGCATGGGGATGCTGCTGGTGGCGTGCGAGAACTTCGAGGCGGCCAACAACGCCAAGCGAGGCCGCGACTACTACGGACGGTCCGAGGAGACCATGGCGGGAGCGTTCGACACCCTCCGGTCCTTTGAAGACCGTGGCATCCTGGACCGAGAGACGGTCCGAGCGCTGGCCTGCACCGCAGCCTCCGGCGCACTGGACACTGTGGTACAAGAGGCCCGTGGGAACCCCACGCGCACCCCCCTTCCCGCCGACGAGCGCGCCCTGCTCCACAGTCTCTGCACCGACCTCGCTAACCCGGTGGGAACGGACCGAGGCCACGGCGAGCCACCCGTGGCTATTGAGCACGTTGGGTAGCGCCGTGGAGTGCCCGCGGTGCGGTCAGCAGGCGGTGGAGGGCGCGTCCTTCTGTCACGTCTACGGCCTGCGCCTGTCTGATGTCTGTCCCAACTGCTTCACAACGACGCAGCCGGACGCCCAGTTCTGCAGCCGATGCGGCACCGCGCTGTCCGAAGACGCGCCGCCAACAATCGGCCCGACCGCCACGGACCCAGCGCCCCCACCCATACCCTGCCCACGGTGCCAGGCGGTCAACGATCCTGGTTCGCGGCATTGCTACTCGTGCGGATTGCCGCTCGAAGGCGATCGGGTCCGCTTGCCGGCCACCGTGCCGCTGGGCGAAGGCCGGATGGGCGCCCCGGCTGGCTTCTGGGTGCGAGTGGTGGCCTCCGTGGTGGACGCCATCATAGTGACGGCCGTCATCGCGGCCCTTGTCGCGCTCATCTGGTCCGAGAACTACTTCGCCAACGCCGACCTGTCGTGGGGGGACCTCCTGGGCATTCTCCTGGAAGGCCTCTATTCCACTGTCGCGGTGGCCGCCTGGAGAACGACCGTCGGCAAGCGTCTGCTCGGGATGTACGTGGTGCGCTCCGATGGCGCCAGAGTGGGCGTGGGCAGAGCGCTCGCGCGCCACCTCGCGACGTACCTGTCAGCGGCCCTGCTCGGAATCGGCTTCCTGATGGTCGCCTTCCGGCGTGACAAGCGGGCGCTCCACGACCTGATCTGCGACACCCGCGTTGTCAGGGTGCTGCGCACAGACACTCCACCGTGAACCCCCTTGCGTTCCTCGCGCTGGCCTTCGCCCCGGGGGCCTTCTGGCTATGGTTCTTCGCACGGAAATCCCTCTACCAGCCGACGCCCCGCCGCCTGTTGGCGGTCACGTTCTT
>CAYTEC010000021.1:10792-28367 GCA_964436745.1 uncultured Dehalococcoidia bacterium
GGGAGCCGCAACCGCACCGACGCCTCGTACTGCACGTGGTGCGGCGACCGCCTCCTGTCCTAGCGGACGTGGCGGATCAGCCTTCGCGGCCGACCAGCCCCCGCGCCAGGGTCTCGGCCTCTGACGCCGCCCCCTCTCCGACGACGATCCATCGGATGCGCGGATCGTCCGGCTTGAACCAGGTGCGCTGGCGGCGGACAAGCTGACGATGGCCAGCCTTGACGCTGCGAACGGCTTCCTCCAGGCCCATCTCCCCCGCCAAGTGGCGAGAGAGATCCCGATACCCCACGCTCGATAGGGCGGGAAGGCCCGCCAAGTGGCCCTGGTCCAGCAGGCGACGGACCTCGTCCAGCCAGCCGCTTGCCATCATCGCGTCCACGCGGGCGTCGATGCGGGCGTGAAGCTCTGTCCGGGTAGGAGTGGTGAGCCCGAGGACGAGCGGGCGATAGGGCGGCGTTGCCCGGCGTCCGGCAAGCGAGAAGGGGACGCCGGTGGCGTGGTGGACCTCCAGCGCTCGGACGGTCCGGCGCACGTTGCGAGGGTCGATCCGAGCGGCCGCCGTTGGGTCCACGACTCCCAGCCGACGGTGCAGGGCCTCCGGGCCGTCCCGCTCCGCTTCAGCCTCAAGCTCCCGTCGTAGCTGCGGATCCGGCGGCACCGAGGGCGCGCGCCACCCCTCCAGTAGAGCCCAGACGTACTGCCCCGTCCCTCCAACCAGGATGGGCAGCCGCCCACGAGCATGGATACCTTCGATCGTCTCCGTCGCCAGCGCTAGGAACCGAGCGAGGTTGAACCCCTGGTCTGGAGTCACGATACCGTAGAGGTGGTGGGGAGCCGCGGCCCGTTCCTCTGGCGATGGCACCGCGGTGCCGATCTCCATGCCGCGGTAGACCTGGCGGCTGTCTGCGTTGACGACCTCACCATCGAGTTTGCGGGCGAGGTCCACGGCAAGCGAGCTCTTCCCCACCGCGGTGGGGCCGACGATAGCAAGGAGGGGCTGCCGAGGGTCGGACGGTGGCATTGGGCCTGCTCAGGCGTCCGCCTTCACCCTGGCCGTCACGCGAGCGATCTCGGCGAACTCGTCGGCTCGAAGGCTTGCGCCGCCCACTAGGGTGCCGTGGACGGAATCGAGCGACACGTACTCCTCGACGTTCGCGGCCGTGACGCTTCCGCCGTAGAGGAGTGGGATATCGAGTCCGGCCGTCTCCCCGAATCGGGCCGTGAGCGCCCGCTGGATAACATCACCCATGATCTCCCTCGCCGTCTCCGGCGTGGCAGCCACCCCTGTGCCGATGGCCCACACGGGCTCGTAGGCCACGGCCAGGCTGCTGGGGTCCGTTACGCCCTCCAGAGCGGCGGCAAGCTGCTCTCGCACCACCGACTCCGCGCCGCCGGACTCCCGCTGGCTCAGCGTCTCACCCACGCACACGATGGGGCGGATACCGGCCGCCAGAGCCGCCGTGACTTTGAGATTGACCGCCTCGTCGCTCTCGCCGAACACGTGCCGCCTCTCCGAGTGGCCCAGGATGACGTAGGTGCACAGCTCGGCGACCATCGAGGGGGAGACCTCGCCAGTGAAGGCGCCCTTTGCCTGGTGGTGCATGTTCTGCGCCCCGACACGGACCGGGGAGCCTGCCAGGCAGTCCCGTACCAGCGCGAGGTACGGGAAGGGCGGGCAGAGCACGACCTCCACGCCTGCTTCGCCCTCGACGCTCGCGCGCAGGGCTCTTGCTAGAGCCTCGGCTTCCGCGAGTCCGGTGTTCATCTTCCAGTTCCCGGCGGCCATTGCGCGCGCCATGTATCGCTCCTTCCGTTGCTGCTTCCGCTGATGCTCGGTGCGGGGAATCCCACCCGCCCACCCTGAAAGGACTGCGAGGGGCTCCGCCCCTCACTCACCCTTTATCCGGAACGGGATGCTCTCAGCATCAATCCGCCGTCCAAGGGCCGGCCCCTCCTGCGGCCTCCACGAATCCCCTATGGCCCGAACCGCGTCAGTTTGCCGGCGTGGGCCATGGCCATCAGCATCAGGTTCACTGCGGGAATCCGCCCGATGGAGCCCTCGGCGCACGCCCGCTCCGTGAAGGCGTCCACACCCTCGCCAATCGTCCACCGGGAGTGGATCAGGAGGGGTACCGGGTGCCATGAATGGCCCGCCATGACTGCGGGGGTGGAGTGGTCGCCAGCCACGATGAGCACATCCGGGCCTGTCTCCAGCAGCATGGGGATGTGCAGGTCGAGCTCCTCCAGTGCGTGGACCTTCGCCCGGAAGTCCCCGTCCTCGCCGGCCGCGTCGGCGGGTTTGTAGTGGAGGTAGAAGAAGTCGTGGGCGCTCCAGACCGACCGGAGCGTCTGGATCTCGTCGGCAAATGCCGCGCCGGTGGGAATGACCTGCATCCCCACCAGGCCCGCCAGTCCCCGGTACATCGGATAGGCCGCGATGGCCGCCGGCGTCAGCCGGTACCGATCCACCATGGAAGGCAGACTGGGCAGGCGGGAGAACCCACGCAGCGTCAGCATGTTCGCCGTGGCGCGCCCATTGAGCACGCCCCGCGCCTCCGCGACGAACCGGTTGACCACTCGTGCCGTCGCGGCGGCCTCGGGGGCCAGGGCGCGGGCCTCCAGAGGCAGCGCCCCCTCCACCAGCGGGTCGGTCTCCGAGACCTGTTCGCTCAGACCTTCCCCTCGCAGAACCAGGGCAAACCTGTAGTCCCGGACCGGATACACAGAGAGATCCACCCCGTCCACTTGGATGCCGTCGAGGGCGGCGCAGAGGGGGATGCTCTCCGCGCTATCGATTCTCCCCGCCCTTCGGTCGGTGATGCGGCCGTCGCCGTCCACCGTGCACAAGTTCCCTCGAATCGCCACGTCACCCTGGCCGACGGCCACGCCGATACCCAAGGCCTCGAGCACTCCTCGGCCGACCAAGTACTTGACCGGGTCATACCCAAAGAGAGCCAGGTGGCCGGGGCCGCTCCCCGGGGTCACCCCTGGGAGCACGGGCGTGGTCAGCCCGCACGCGCTCTGCCCGGCCAGCCGGTCCAAGTTCGGCGTGTTGGCGGCCTCCAGCTCGGAGCGACGGGAATCGGGGTTCGGCAGCCCGCCCAGGCCATCCACCACCAGCATCAGTATCTTGGTCGGTGTCTGGGTCACGATCTCCTGGAGGCCCGGAAAGTCGATCATGGGTTGCTAGCCGCTCCCTCTTCTCGGTCTCGCAGTGCCGCCACACCTGGAAGCTCATGGCCTTCCAGGAACTCCAACGAGGCGCCTCCACCCGTGGAGACGTGGGTCATGCGGTCGGCTAGGCCGAGAGACAACACGGCCTCGCTCGTGGAACCGCCACCGACAACCGTCACCGCGCCGTCGAGTCCCGCCAGTGTCTCCGCGACGCCCCTGGTGCCGTTCGAGAACTCCGAAAACTCGAACACCCCCATCGGGCCGTTCCAGACCACGGTCCCGCAGGATGCCAGGCGCTCGCGGAAAGCCGCGACCGTGCGTGGGCCGATGTCCATGACCCGCCATCCATCGGGGATCCGGTCGACGGCCACTACCCGTGACTCGGAGTCCGCCTTGAACTCGCGGGCAACGACGACGTCTTCGGGCAGCGCCAGATCCACGCTCCCGGCGCCCGCCCTCGCCAGCACGTCGGCTGCGTAGGCCACGCGCTCTTCCTCGATTAGCGAATCGCCCACGGAGTGGCCCATGACCTTGAAGAATGTCGCGGCCATGCCGCCGCCGATGATGATGAGGTCCGCCTTGTCCAGGAGATTCCCCAACACGGCAATCTTGCCGCTCACCTTCGCCCCGCCCAGGACGGCAGCCAGCGGCCGCTTGGGGGCGTCGAGCACCATGCCAAGCATCTCGAGCTCCCGCTCCATGAGCAACCCCGCCACGGCAGGCACATGGTCCGCGACGCCGACGGTGGAGGCGTGGGCGCGATGGGCCGTGCCGAAAGCATCGTTCACATAGACATCCGCCAGGGAGGCGAGGGCACGAGCGAACTCGGGATCGTTCTTCTCCTCGCCCGGCTCGAAGCGTACGTTCTCCAAGAGGGCGACGCCGCCGGGAGGCAGGGCGGACACCGTGGCGGCGGCATGCGGGCCGATGCACTCCCTTATGTACACGACACCGGTCCTGGTCACGAGCCTGGCCAGCCGCTGGGCGATGGGGGCCAATCGAGCGTCTTCGTCCACCTTCCCATTCGGTCTGCCGAAATGGGTGCAGAGGACCACGCGAGCGCGCTGTTCCTGGAGGTACTCGATTGTAGGGAGCGTGGCGCGGATGCGGGAGTCATCGGTGATGCGGCCGTCCTCCATGGGGACATTGTAGTCGACGCGAACCAGGACACGCCTTCCACGGACATCCAGGTCCCGCACCGTCATCTTTGGCATGCACAGCCTCCGAGCAGACTGGTCTTCTACGTCACCAGATCCATGGCGCCGAGGATCTCGTCCAGAGCCCCCGGTGGGATGCGCGCGGCGGCCAGGGCATCGAGAGCCTCACGCAGCGCCTGGTCGGCGCGCGCGGCGCACGCCTCGCGAGCCCCCACGCCGTCCAGCAGCTCCGTCACGCGGGGGGCGTCGCCGGGCTCCAGAACTCGCTTCATTGAAAGAGTGCCGAGCTCGTGCTTGACGGATACTGGAGCCACTTCGAGCGCGTGGATGAACGGAAGAGCAGCCCTGTTCAAGGCGTCCCCGGCCTGCTCGTCGCGCGGGTCACGCTCCCACAGGTCGTTGATGTCCGCCCTGATCTGCATCGCGGTCCCGATGCGGTGGCCCGCCAACGAGCACGCCTCCCGGACAGACGCATCGGCGCCCGCGACGAGGGCAGCGAGCTCGGCGGCGCACCCGGGGAGCGCGCCGGCGCGCCGCTCCACCATCCGCGTGTACGCCTCTCGAGTGACAGCCATCTGTTCCTGGAACCGGAGCGCCATGTGCTGCCCCTCGAATAGCTCCAGGCAGGCCCTGTCCAGTGTTCGGGTCGCCTCCAGCACCGCATCCAGGGACGACCCGCGCTCCGCCATGCGGAACAGGGACAGCCGGGCGAGGGCGTGGAGGCCGTCTCCGGCATTGATCGCCTGAGCGGGACCCCACACCCACCATACGGACGGGTGGCCTCCTCGGGTCGGGCGTCCATCCTGGATGTCGTCGTGGACCTGAGAGAAGAGGCTGACGAGCTCTACCGCCGCCGCCGGCGGCGTGGCCGTGGCTACAGAGCCTCCGAGGGCTTCGCAGAGCGTCAGGCAGAGGGCTGGCAGGACGCGAGGCGCCTCAGGGGCCGAACGTGGCTCGCCGTGCTCGTCGATCCAGCCAAGCTGGTACTCCATCATCCGGTAGAGCGGCTCCCCGCGCTCGGCCAGCACGTGCCGCAACTCGGCCTCGATAGCCTCGTGGAACCTCGACACGCCCTCGGGGCGCCGCTGGTCAGCCTCACGTGTCACGGGCCAACTCCGTCCCCGCCGGACACGACGGGCGACCTGCAGACCTGTTCCAACGCCGAAGCTGAGATCGCGCCCAGCCGTAGGACGCGGGGCACAGGGCCGGTTATGTCTAGCACGGTGGAGGCATGTCCTCGCGGCGGCGACCCTCCCTCCTCCAGCACCAGATCCACCCGATCGCCGAGCTGGGCCCGGACATCGGCTGCGGCGCGCGGATCGGGGCCGCCGGTACGGTTGGCGCTGGTGCCCGTGATGGGTCCACCGATCCGTCGCGCAAGCTCCCGCGGTACGGGATGGTCAGGCAGACGGACTCCCACTTTCCACCCACGGGACCCGACCAGCGCGGGGATCCGCGGGCTCCGGGGCACCACCAGGGTGAGAGCGCCAGGCCAGAAACGCTCCGCCAGGCGCCATGCGAGGGCAGGCACGGGGTCCGCGACGCCCGCGAGCTGCTCGATATCGCCTATCACGACCGGCAGCGCCATGCCCTCGGGCCGTCCTTTCGCCTCGAAGACCCGCTCCACGGCGGCTTCGTTGAGGGCGTCGGCCCCAAGGCCATAGAGGGTGTCCGTGGGGTAGGCAACCAGGCCGCCACGCCGCAGCACGTCCACGGCTTGGGCGAGAGGGTCGTGCCGTCTGGAGTGCCGTTCGACGCCGCGCAGAGTCACAGCGAACGAGTCCTCCGGACGCGGGTGTGAGGGGGCCAAAATCAAGCTTGACCGAGTATATCACAAGTGCTAGGCTCAGCAACAGACAGGAACGACGACCATCACGGAGTGAGCGTGAAGGATCAGGACGCATCGTCCAGCCGCAGGGTGGCCGCCAGCGACGACCTGGAGGTTTCCACCTACTTGGAGATCGCGCGGGAAAAGCGAGGCGAGGAGGCATCGCCCCAGGAGTCGCCCCGGGGCACGGACGACGCCGTTGTGGTTCTGGACTACGGCTCCCAGTACAGCCGCCTCATCGCCCGCCGGGTCCGCGAGTGCCAGGTCTACTGCGAGATATACCCCCACGATGTCCGCCAGGAGCAGCTGGCCCACCTGACCGTCAAGGGTTTCATCCTCTCGGGAGGTCCGGGCAGCGTCTATGACGCGGACGCCCTAAAGCTGCCATCCTTCGTGTTGGACAGTGGGGTTCCGGTGCTGGGGATCTGCTACGGGATGCAGCTCCTGGCGCACGAGCTGGGCGGACGAGTGGCCTCGACGCTCCACCGGGAGTATGGGCACGCAATGCTGCACCAGAACCAGCCGGGCCACCCCCTCTTCGGCGACCTGCCCCCCTCCCTGCCCGTGTGGATGAGCCACGCGGACCAGGTACTGGAGATGCCGCCGGGGTTCCAGCGGCTCGCCTACACTGAGAACTCGGCCATTGCCGTAATGGGCAACGACGCCGGTGTCATCGGCCTCCAGTTTCACCCAGAGGTCGCCCACACGGCCGCCGGTCGGGACATCATCGCGAACTTCCTCTACATGCTGTGTGGATGCGGCGGGCAATGGACCGCCGGGAACTTCATTGCTGAGAGCGTGGCCAACATTCGTCGGCAGGTGGGGGAGGGTCGGGTCATTTGCGCCCTGTCGGGGGGAGTCGACTCCGCGGTCACCGCGGCGCTGATCCACCAGGCGGTGGGAGAGCAGCTCACGTGCATCTTCATCAACAACGGGCTGTTGCGGCGGGAGGAGCCCGAGCGGGTGGTAAAGACTTTCCACGACGGCATGGGCCTGAATCTGGCCCACGTGAACGCAACCGACCAGTTCCTCACGCGTCTCCAGGGCGTGACGGACCCGGAAGAGAAGCGCAAACTGATCGGCGAGACGTTCATCCACACTTTCGAGGACGCCGCGGAAGAGATCAGCGACGTGCGCTTCCTGGCCCAGGGCACCTTGTACCCGGATGTCATCGAGAGCGCGACGCCGGAGACGGGAGCGGCGGCCAAGATCAAGACGCACCACAATGTGGGCGGTCTGCCGAAGACGATGCGCCTGGCGCTGATCGAGCCGCTTCGCTACCTCTTCAAGGACGAGGTTCGGCAGGTGGGTCTGGCCTTGGGGCTGCCGGAGGACATGGTGCTTCGTCAGCCGTTCCCCGGCCCCGGCCTGGCTATCCGGATCATCGGCGAGGTCACGCCCGACAAGCTCGACGTGCTGCGAGCCTGCGACTGGATCGTGATGGACGAGATCAAGGGCGCGAACCTGTACCGCGATCTCTGGCAGAGCTTCGCCGTGCTCACCGACACTCGTAGCGTCGGGGTGATGGGAGACCACAGAACGTACGGGTACCTGGCCGCCATCCGCGCAGTCACGTCCGAAGACGCCATGACGGCGGATTGGGCCCGCCTGCCATACGAGGTGCTCGTTCGCATCTCCAATCGCATCGTCAACGAAGTCCCGCAGGTGAACCGGGTTGTCTACGACATCACGTCCAAGCCGCCTGGGACGATCGAGTGGGAGTAGGCCCGCCAGCCCGCCGCCTCTAGCGTGCCGCAAGCCCCCTCCAGCCCTCTATGCAGGGGGGTGGAATTGTGGTATAGTAGTAGCGCGCAACAACAGCGGGTAGCGGGGGAGTGACATGCCGGAAGAAGTAGCCGGGTACGTGACCGTCCAGGAAGCCGCCCAGAAGCTGGAACGGTCCA
This sequence comes from uncultured Dehalococcoidia bacterium, assembly GCA_964436745.1. Taxonomy (GTDB): domain Bacteria; phylum Chloroflexota; class Dehalococcoidia; order Lucifugimonadales; family UBA1127; genus CAYTEC01. The sequence continues at coordinate 18,856 of CAYTEC010000021.1, forward strand.
CAGAGCAGGTACGCCGCTATCTCCGTGAGGGCAAATTGGACGGCCGCCGAATCGGCGGGCAGTGGTTCATCCGGGAAGAAGCCGTGCTGTACCGGACCCACCCAGGAGGATCGGAAGTGGCGCCCAGGGAATTCAGCTATCGCGACCACATCTACAACGCCGGCGCGGAACGCAGGCGCGAGCTCTTCGACCGCATCAGCCGCCGCAGAGAAGAGATACGCGCGCGCTGGGAGCGGGAGTGCATCGGCGTGGACGCAGCGGAACTGGTCAGGGAGCTCCGGGACGAGGAGCTCTAGGCGTGACGCTCCGTTGCGTCGATGCCAGCTTCGTGGTGGCCTGGCTGGTCCCCAGCGACGGGTCGGCCGCGGTGGCGGAGGAGTGGACGGCCTACGCGGAGGGCCGCGACGAGTTCGTGGCGCCGCCACTTCTGTACCCTGAGACAATCTCCGTGATACGACGCATGGCGCACCGGAAACTCCTGACCGAGAGGGAAGCCGCGGACCTGGTGGCGGACTTCCTTGAACTTGAGATACCCACCCCACTTCCTCGCGGCCTATACCAACGTGCTTTTGACCTGGCGACTCGGTACCAGCAGCCGAAGGCCTACGATGCCTGCTACCTGGCGATGGCTGATCTCCTCACCTGCGACCTGGTCACCCTGGACGCGCGGCTCTTCAGCAGCGTCGCCGGGGACTTCGCGGGCATCACGCTGTTGCGCCGATGAACGTCCTGGTCGTCGGCGGCGGGGGCCGCGAGCACGCCATCGCATGGAAGCTCCGACAGAGTCCGCGAGTCGACAATCTCTTCGTGGCGCCGGGCAATGCGGGCACCGCGTCGCTCGGCACGAACCTCCCGATAACCGACACCGACCTGGACGGCCTGATCGACGCCGCGCGCCGCCACGGTGCCGGCCTCACGGTCGTCGGCCCGGAGACGTCCCTGGCGGCAGGCATCGTGGACTGTTTTCGCGCTGAGGGACTGACCATCGCGGGGCCGTCGAGGGACGCGGCACGGATCGAGTCGTCCAAGGCATTCGCAAAGGATCTGATGCGCAGGTGGGCGATCCCCACGGGGGCCGCCGAGCTCTTCTCGAGCCATGAAGAGGCGCGTCGTTATGTCGAGACAGCCCCGCTTCCGCTCGTGGTCAAGGCCGACGGCCTCGCGGCGGGCAAGGGCGTGGTCGTATGCTCTACTCGGGACGAAGCGCTGAGTGCGCTCAGCGACTGCATGGAGCGCCAGGTTTTCGGCCCCGCGGGGGAAACCGTGCTCATCGAGGAGTTCCTGTCAGGCCCCGAGGTGAGCGTCTTTGCGTTCACGGACGGCATCCACCTGTCGCCATTGGTGGCGGCGTGCGACTACAAGCGGATCGACGACGGCGACCGGGGTCCCAACACTGGGGGCATGGGGAGCTACAGCCCCCCACCGTTCTGGGACGCCTCGCTGTCGGACCGGGTGATGGGCGAGATCATGGCGCCGGCCGTGCGCGCCCTGGCCGCGGAAGGTTGCCCGTTCACCGGAGTCCTCTACGGGGGACTGATCCTGACCCATGACGGGCCCAAGGTGATCGAGTTCAACTGCCGCCTTGGGGATCCCGAGACCCAGGCGGTGATGCCACGCCTGACGTCGGACTTGGCGGATATTCTCTTGGCGACGGCCGACGGCACGGTGGACCTCTCTGCCGTGGAGTGGTCTGACGAGGCGTGCGTGGGAGTGGTCATGGCATCGGGGGGGTATCCAGGCACGTACCAGAGGGGATATCCTGTGTCCGGTCTGGGCGGCCTGGACCCCGGGGTCGTCGCCTTCCACGCCGGTACGCGGACCGACGGCGGACCGGGTGGAGAGGTTACCACAGACGGCGGCCGCGTGGTCACCGTGGCTGCCCTGGGAGAGTCGCTTGAGGCGGCGCGCGCGCGGGCCTACACCAACGTAGAGCGAGTTGGGTTCGAGGGCGCCCACTACCGGAGGGACATCGCGCTGCTGGTGAACTAGCGGCGGCCCTCGGCGGGGCGGGGCAACGTCGACGTGGCAAGGAGGGTCCGATGGACTTCGTCGTGCATACCCCACGCAACAAGCCAGACACGGTAGAGGTCCGGTACGACTGCGAGTGCGGCTGCAAGCCGCGGGCCCGGTACCAGCGCGGCACCGACGATGCCAACCACGAGCACTGCTGCTGCGGCCAAGTCCACTTCGTGGGGTCAGAAGCGGGGGCGAGACTGGAACAGTACTTGGCGGAGCGACGCTCGGAGGGGCTCGACACCGACCTCCAGTACGAGCTTCACCTCGACGAGGTCCAAGCGCCGTGGGGTGAGCCGGTGGCCGTCGCCTACGCGGTGCCAGACCACCCGCGGGAGCACTGAGCCGATGCCTGAGTCGACTCCGCTGGTCGGCGTGGTGATCGGCAGCCGCACCGACGAATCGTACATCCAGGATACGCTCCGTGTGCTCGACGAGATGGGGATCGGGCACGAATTCGTCGTGCTCTCCGCCCACCGCACACCTCGGAAGGTGATGGAGTGGGCCTCCACGGCAGAGTCGCGCGGCCTGCTGGCGATCATCGCAGGCGCGGGGGGCGCGGCGGCGCTGCCGGGGGTCGTGGCATCGTGGACAGAGTTACCGGTCATCGGCATCCCCTTCCCCACCAGCGAACTGAAGGGGGTCGATGCGCTCCACTCCATAGTCCAGATGCCTCCTGGTGTGCCCGTGGCCTGCGTCGCCGTCGGCTCGTGGGGGGCGCGAAACGCCGCTTACCTGGCCGCGAGCATCTTGGCCCTAGTCAAGCCCGAGGTTCGGGCCGCATACGCGGCGTACCGCGAGCGGCTGCGAGAGGGATGATGCCCGATCGAGGGGTCCTGCTGCGGCTTGGGGCGCTGGCGCTGATACTGGCGTTGAGCGCGGCATGCCGCCCGACCGCCGCCTCCGGCGCCGATCAGGCCATAGACGCCTTCATGGAGCGCATAGCGGCGGGGGACGAGATCGGGGCCAGAGCGTACTGGGCGTGGGACTACCCCCTGGGCGACTCCGAGGACTCAGCGCTCTACTCACGCCTCGTACAGGACCTCTCCCAGTCGGGGCAGCGGACGGGATTCGAGCGTCATTCCCTCTTCTACTACCGCGACGCCGCGTTCAGCCAACCCGTGAAGCGGCCCGGAGACGCCCAGGTCAGCCAGGTCGACGTGACGCTCTTCGTCCTTGGCCCCGGCGAGGGCCGAGTTGAGGAGCGCATAATGCTCGTGCTCGCCCGCGTCCCCGGCACGCCGCAGGAATGGCGCATCATAGCGGTTCGGACGGACCGCAAGGTGATCGAGCGGTTCGTCAGCGAGGTGGCTGCGACGCTGGAAGCTGAGTCCTAGCTACGTGAGCCACAGCCGGATCGCGATCCTTGTCGATTTTGACGACACGGCCGCGGCTCAGAACGCCGCGGAGGCCATGCTTGAGCGATTCGCCGACGGTGAGTGGAAGACTCTCCGCGAACAGTTTCGTCAGGGCGCTCTCACGCTGCGGCAGTACCAAGAGCGCGCCTTCAACAGCATTCCCACCACGCTGGAGGATATGGAGTCGGCGGCGCCGGATCTGGTGGCAGTGCGGCCCGGACTCGCTGAGCTCAAGAGCTTCTGCGATACACACGCATTCCATTTGGCTATCGTCACAAACAGCCTTGACTTCTACGTTCGCGGCATCCTGGGCCGCACGACCCTCCACGACACCCCGATCCACGCCGTAATCGCCCGCGGCGCCCCCGGCCGCCTCGCGTACCAGTACCCCCACGCCGTGGCATGGTGCAAGGAGTGGGGCTGGGGCAACTGCAAGTGCCGGGTTCTCACTGAGTACCGTCTGGACGGCACCAAGGTGGTCTATATCGGCGATGGGCGCTCGGACCTCTGCGTTGCCCGCCAGGCTGACTTCGTGTTCGCCCGCTCCACGCTCCTCGACCACTGCCGCGCGCTGGGTCTGCCCCATCAGGAGTTCTCCGACTTCACCGACGTGGTGGCAGCGCTGGAGCGCAATGCCGAGACAGGGTGGATACCCCCCACCGTACCCGGGACCCCCTAGCCCGCACCGACGCGGCGACCCACGAAACGCCCCCTCAGAATAGTGCGCCCTCGTCATTGCCATGCTATCCTTGTGAGGCTTCAAATCCAACTGTAGCGATAGGAATGAGCCGATGATCGACCGGTACGCCCGCCCGGATATGAAGCGGGTCTGGTCCGACGAACACAAGTACGACCTCTGGCTCCGCGTGGAGATCGCCGCGTGTGAGGCGTGGGCGGACGACGGCATGATCCCGCCCGACGACATGGAAAAGCTCCGATCCGCCCGTCACGACCTGGGTCGCATCGAGGAAATCTTCGATCGCACCCGCCATGACATGACCGCGTTTACGCGCTCCATCACCGAGGGCCTGGGCGCCGAGGGCCGATGGATCCACCTGGGCCTCACCTCCAACGACGTGATCGACACCGCCCAGAACCTTCAGCTTGTCGAGGGCGCCGAGCTCCTGCAGGCGGGCGTCGCCGCTTTGCGAGAGGCGGTAAGGGCCCGAGCGGTCGAGTTCAAGCACACCCCCACGGTGGGACGGACCCACGGGGTCCACGCGGAGCCGACCACCTTCGGCCTCAAACTGGCGGTCTGGTGGGAGGAGCTGGGCCGCGCTGCAGACCGTCTAGAGGACGCGAAGCGGGAGATCGCGGTCGGCAAGCTGTCCGGCGCCGTTGGCACCTTCTCCACGCTTTCCCCTGAGATGGAGGGGCGTGTGTGCGCCCGCCTGGGCCTCCGGCCCGCGCCCATATCGACCCAGGTGGTGCAGCGCGACCGGCACGCCCGCTTCGTGACCACGCTCGCCCTCATCGCGGCATCGCTCGAGAAGTTTGCGACCGAGGTCCGTCACCTCCAGCGCACGGAGGTGCGTGAAGCGGAGGAGCCGTTCGGCGAAGGACAGACGGGGTCGTCCGCAATGCCCCACAAGCGCAACCCGGAGCTCTCCGAGCGCGTGTGCGGCCTCGCGCGGCTCATCCGGGGCCACGCGGTCACGGCCCTTGAGAACGTGGCCCTCTGGCACGAGCGCGACATCAGCCACTCCTCCGCGGAGCGTCTCATCCTCCCCGACTCGTGCATGGCCCTCGACTACATTCTGGACATCTTCACGGGTGTGGTCAGCGGACTGCGCGTCTACCCGGACCGCATGTGGGCCAACCTGGAGGCCACCCACGGGCTCCTCTTCTCGCAGCGGGTCCTCACGGCGCTCATAGAGGGCGGCATGAGCCGCGAGCGGGCCTACGGGGTCATCCAGGATCAGTCGTTGCGCTCCTGGGACACCGGCGACGACTTCCGCGACCTCCTCCGAGGGGATGCCGCGGTGGCGGAGGTGGTCACGCCGGAGGAGCTGGAAGGACTGTTCGACTACCGGTATCACCTGCGCCACGTCGATGCCATCTTTGACCGGCTGGGTCTCGGGTAGGAGGAGCGCATGGAAGCGATTGCCGAAACCAACCTGCCCAATCTGGTGCACCGCGGCAAGGTCCGCGACACCTACGCCCTGGGTGACGGTCTGTTGCTCATGGTGGCCACGGACCGCATCTCCGCCTTCGATGTGGTGCTCCCGACGACCATTCCCCGCAAGGGCGAGGTCCTCAGCCGCCTGTCCGCCTTCTGGTTCCAACGCACCGCCGACCTGGCCCCGAACCATCTGGTCGCCCCGGCGACCGACGAGGCAGCGCTGCGAGGTATCCCGCTCCCCCCAATGCCGGAGGCCGTGGCCCGAAGGGCGACTGTGGTCCGCCAGGCCGAACGGGTGGACGTGGAGTGCGTGGTCAGGGGCTACCTGGCTGGCTCGGCCTGGGCCGAGTACCGCAAGCGCGGTCTTATCCACGGCCTGCCAGCCACTGCAGGCCTCAAGGAGGGGGACCGCCTTCCGACGCCCATCTTCACGCCCACAACCAAGGCGGAGGAGGGCCACGACCTACCCTTGACACGGCTAGAGCTCCACGACCTGGTCGGTGAGGCGCTGGCGCGTGAGTTGGAGGACCGGACCCTCGCCCTCTACGCCGCCGCTCGCGACTACGCCGACTCCCGGGGCATCATCATCGCGGACACCAAGCTGGAATTCGGCCACGTGGACGGGCAGCTCATCGTGATCGACGAGATGTTCACGCCGGACTCGAGCCGCTTCTGGGACGCGGCGGGGTACGCCCCCGGCCGAGGCCAGCCTAACTTCGACAAGCAGTTCGTACGCGACTACCTGACCACGGTGGGATGGGACCACGAGCCGCCGGCGCCGGAGCTGCCGGCGGACGTCGTCGAGAAGACCCAGGCCCGATACGAAGAGGCGTACGAGCGCCTCACAGGCAATCCCTTCTGATAGACCGCGCGGACGGACCGACGTCCGCACGAGAGGAGAGCCGTGCCCGAGAAGAGCCGTACCAGAACCTCCCAGACCCAGCTACGGCAGGCCCGCAGGGCCCGGCGGGAGAGGAAACAGCGCTTTCGGCGTTGGCTCAGCATCGCCGGCTTGGGGTCGCTAGGAATAGTCATCATCGCCGGCCTAGCGCTCTCCGGGATACCCCCGCGCCAGAACACCGGGTTCGAGCGATCCCTGGACGGACCTGGCACGGTGATGAGCGACCAGGGACGGGAACACTTGGAGGTAGGCGCGCGAGTCCCGGTGGGCTACTACAACAGCACTCCACCGACCTCTGGGGATCACGCGCCGGACTCGGAGCGTTGCGGCTCTTTCGAGAGCGCCATCGCCCCCGAGGTCCAGGTGCACAATCTGGAGCACGGCTTCGTCATCATCAACTACGATCTGGAGGAACAGGACCAGATCGACGAGCTGACACAATTGGCGGAGGGCCTCCCCGGCTGGCCCAACTACTACATCCTCGCTCCGTACCCGGACCTGGAGCAGCCCGTCACCCTCACGGCTTGGACGACCATTCAGGGACTGGAAACGGTGGACGGAGACGCCATTAGGACCTTCGCGAACGCTTACCGAAGCTTCGGGCCGGAGCCCGGCGCCCCCGCTTGCTAGCCCACTGGCGAGCCGTCGAGCAGGGACAGGAGGAGCCGTCATGAACTACTTGGCCAAGGTGTACGTGAGCCTGAAGCCCACGGTGAACGACCCGCAGGGCATCACGGTCCGGGGCGGTCTGAGAAACCTGGGGTTCGAGGGCGTCACGGGCGTGCGCGTCGGCAAGTACCTGGAGGTCTCCCTGGAAGCGGCTTCGGCGGACGAGGCGGAGGGCGCGGTCAAGGAAATGTGCCGCCGGCTCCTGGCCAACCCGGTCATCGAGCAGTCACGGTTCGACGTGGAAGAGGTCTCGGCGGGGGCGCCCGCATCGCCGTGACGCGGTCCCCAATCGGGCTATCGAAAGTACGGAACGCCGTCCACCACGGTAAGGTCCCTGCCGATCATCTCCACCCTCTCGTCGGTGGCCTCCTCCAACAACGCAACCACCCGTTCCGAGTCGCCCTCCTCCAACGCCTCCTTTGCTGAGAGCGGCAGAACGTTCCACTCCAAGCCAGCGACCCCCTCCTCGGTGACGCCTCGCGCCTCCAGCTCCCTCCACAGCGTCAGCCGGGCCACGCGGTGGAAGATGGCGCCGCAAAGAGGGCATTCCAACACCTTGGTTGGGCCGGGCCCTTCTCGGTTGGGAACCTCGGCCAGCACCTTGCACGGCTTATCGCTGGTGACTGCTCGGCGCGCAAGGTTCGGCAGTCGACAGTACGCCTGGAGGCACGGCATGTTGGTGGTCGACGACATCTGCCCTTCCCTCCTCTGGGGCTCAGCTCCCCTTCTCCCCTCCACTGCCTACGGCCACTCCGGTAGACGGCCCAACAGCGTCGTCACCGGCGGTATGCCCGTGGGTTGGTCGCCCAGGCTCTCCACGGAAGTAGCGACGACGAGCGGAAGGCCTGCGTCGGCTGCGCGAAGGCGTCCCCACAACCGAATGAACTCACCCGGAGCCACCGAGACCCCAGAGTCCGGGATCGAGACCACGGCGTCCGGCGGCAGGGCCAGGCTCCCGGTCCGCAGCTTCACGAACGTGAACGAGCTCTTGGCCTCGACTTCGGCGACCTGCCCCTGCAACACCACTGAGGCGTCCGGGTAGCGTGTCAGGAGGTCGCCCAGGTCGGCCTAGAGGATCGACCACGTCTCGTTGGAGAATACGATCCGGTGCGCCGTCACCTCGATTACCGGAATCTGGCGCGAGACGCCGTAGATCGTTTCCGCGTCCACCGGCCGTCCGACAGTTCCGAAGATCTGCACGAGCAGTCCCGTCCCCCCGAGCAGCAGCCGCCGATCGTTGAAAACGAAGGCCTCGATCTCCGGGGCGAGCAGAGGACGCGTCACCGGAAATGAGAACACACCCCGCTGCTCGGCTGCCGGACAGCGGAAGCACTGGCTCAGGAACGGCCCCGCCTTAGCCACGACGATCAGCCGCACAGGATAACCAACAAAGGCCGCGGGGTCGGCCATCAGAGCCGCGGTGTCTCCGTTGTCCAGCTCGGGCAACGGCGTGGGCGTGGGGGTCGACGTCGGCGTCGGCGTGATCGTTGGTGTGGGGGTAATGGTGGGCGAAGGCGCCGGCGTCGGGGTCGGCGACGGTCCTAAGGTCGGAATGGGCGCCACGGCCGTCGCCGTCGGCAGCCCACCGATCGGCGTGGGGGTGGGCAGCGCCAAGGGCGTCCGGGTCGGCGTCGGCGTCGACGTGGGTTCAGAGGGCAGTCGGGTTGGCGCGGGACCGGCAGCCACGGTGGGCGCCACCGAGTCGCTCCCCTGGAACATAGCGCAGCCGCCATGGGCCAGCAGCACGAGGCACACGGCCGTCGCCAATGCCCACGCCCTACCCCCGCCACGGCGGCGGAGTGAAGCGGTGCGCAGTCCCAGGTCACCCTCCCTCCGACCCTCACCACGGACCCGCATGGCCCCGATTCTGGATCGTCCGCCAACGTCGTTGGGCTGAGGAGACTCGCCGTCAGCGAGGGCCAGGGCATCGACCTCCTCCAGTCACTCTCTCGCCGCTCGGCCGCCAACTAGCGCCCCAATCGTGCGGGGTGGACGCACTCCGCTTGGAGCTCGTGGCGCACGGTCGCACGGGGACGCCCACAGGATACTCGGGGTCTCACACGGAGAACAAGCCCAACCGAGACAGCCTCCGGTGACGAATGGGTCGCCTTGTCGTAGTGCCGGTCACGCTGGAACGCCCTCAGTTTGCCGGGCCGTCGCGGTCATGCGCGCCCAGGAGCAACCGTCTCGCCCAGCTACGCGTCGAATCGGCCCCGATGGAACGTCACGACACGAAGCCCCAGTACCACCTCCACACGGCCCCCTGGGTCAAGACGGTGATCACGGCCGCGCCGGCCAGGTAAGGACCGAACGGGATGACGTGCTTGCGAGTCCGTCGCAGGAACGCCACGAGGAACAGGGCGATAACGCCCCCGCCGATGAAAGCCATCATCAGGCTCGTAAACACGTCGGGGAACCCCGTCGCCACGCCTATCAAGGCTCCTAGCTT
>CAYTEC010000022.1:0-12088 GCA_964436745.1 uncultured Dehalococcoidia bacterium
TTCCCCACTTCATGGCTCGTTGCTGCTCTTACCATTCCTCTTCCCTTCGTCGCCCTCCACACAGGGGTGGCCCTTGATGTTGCCATCGGAGTAGTGTACAATCGGTTGCGTACCAAAGTCCCCGGGTGACTAGAGCGGGGTGGCCCCACCCGTACCCATCCCGAACACGGAAGTGAAACGCCCCAGCGCTGACGATACTGCCATCGTGAGGTGGTGGGAAAATAGGCCGTCGCCCGGGGGCTTTGTCTTTTCAATCCTCTTCGGATTCAGACCCTTGACCCCGCCGTGGGACGGGTCTAGGCGTCCTCCAGTTGCCGGAGGGGCTGCGTCGGATTCAGGCGCCCCCGCGTGGAGATTCCCAAAGGACTCAGCTCGTCGCAGTCCCACACCTTTACAGCTTCCCATCGACGGCCCTATAATCTGAGTGGCTGTCTCCAAATCCAGCGCATGGCGGGGCGATCTCAAGTTGGCCACCTCTCAGAATCAAGCATCTGACCCTCAAAGCATGGCCGAGCTCCTGGAGATGGCTGGCGTTCAGCCGGCAGTCCGCAGGGGCGAGACCGTGGACGGCGTGGTTATGCGTATCGACCAGGATGGCATTCTGGTCAACATCGGCGGCAAGTCCGAGGGACTTGTGCCGGCGAAGGAAATGCGCACCATCAGCGCCGAGGACCGCGCGAGCCTCCAGGTGGGCACACCCATCTATGCCTACGTCCTTCGTCCCGAGAGTGAGGAGGGATCTGCCCTCCTCTCCGTGGACCGCGCGCGTAGCGAACAGGGCTGGCGGGTGATGGAGAAGGCGCTGGAGGCTGACGAACCGGTCGAAGCCGCGGTCGTCGGCGTCAACCGTGGCGGAGCCATTGTCGAGCTTGAGGGAGTGCAGGGGTTCGTGCCCCTGTCCCACCTGACGCCCGCGACCCGTGACCGGATCCAGGACATGGGTAGTGAGGGAGAGGAACAGGAACCCGGGCCGACACTGCGCCTGAAGGTGCTGGAGATCGACCGGAGACGACACCGGGCGGTGCTCTCCGAGCGGCTGGCGGAGCGGGAGTCCCGTGACCAACGGAAGGGCCGTCTGCTCCAAGAGCTCAAGGAGAGCGAGGTGCGGAAGGGCCGGGTCAGCGGCATCTCCCCGTTCGGCGTGTTCGTGGACTTGGGCGGCGCCGATGGGCTGATCCACATCTCCGAGCTTTCGTGGCAGCCGGTCCGCACCCCTGAAGAGGTGGTTCGGGTGGGCGACGACGTGGATGTCTTTGTCCTCAAGGTTGACCGAGAGCGAGGGCGAATATCCCTCAGCCTACGTCGGCTGCAGCCGGAGCCGTGGGAGACATTGACCGACACGTTCCACGTGGGACAGATTGTCACCGGCACCGTCACGCGGCTTGCGCCGTTCGGGGCTTTTGCGCAGGTGGAGGGGGCCGTAGAGGGACTGATTCACATTTCCGAGCTTAGCGACCGGAGGATCGAGCATCCTAGAGAGGTCATCAAAGAAGGGGATGTGTTGGAGTTGAGGGTCCTTCACCTGGACCCAGAGCGCCGCCGACTGGGACTCAGCAGGAAGCAGGCGTTAGAGGAGATCTAGGCCGTCGTGTGGACCCCGACGGGGCCAGGCCTGTCGGGGCGCTCCGTCACATCAAACCGGGGGGCGCGATGTCTAGCAGGTTCGAGAAATTTTCGGAGAGAGCACGCAGAGTCCTTTCCCTGGCCCAGGAAGAGGCGATTCGGTTCAACCACAACTACATCGGCACGGAACACGTGCTATTGGGGTTGGTGCGAGAATCGGAAGGGGTCGCCGCGCGCGTTCTGGGAAACCTGGGGATAGACCTGACCAAGATTCGGTCCGCCGTTGAGTTCATCATCGGGCGCGGCGAGCGGCCGGTCTCGGGCGAGAACATTGGCCTGACCCCGCGGGCGAAGAAGGTCATTGAGCTCGCGGTTGACGAAGCCAGGCGGATGAGCCACCACTACATCGGCACCGAGCATCTCCTCATCGGCCTTCTTCGTGAAGGCGAGGGCGTAGCCGCAGGCGTTCTGGAGAGCTTGGGCGTGACGCTGGACAAGGTGCGGGCTGAGACGCAGCGGCTCCTGAGCCAAAGCGTTTCCTCCGGCCAGTCCGGCTCCAGCCGTAGCGGCACGCGGACCCCCGTCTTGGACCAGCTCGGCGTGGACCTGACCACGCTCGCGCGCTCCAACAAGCTGGACCCCGTGTGGGGACGGCAGAAGGAGATCCAGCGCGTCGTCCAAGTCCTGTCCCGCAGAACTAAGAACAACCCCGTCCTCATGGGCGAGCCCGGCGTCGGCAAAACCGCCATCGTGGAAGCGCTGGCCCAGCGCATCGTTTCCGGTGACGTGCCTGAGACCCTTCGCGGCAAGCGGCTGGTGACCCTGGATATGGGCGCACTGGTCGCGGGCACCAAATACCGCGGCGAGTTCGAGGAGCGCCTCAAGAAGATTCTAGAAGAGATAAAATCCTCCGGGAACTGCGTCCTCTTCATAGACGAGATGCACACGCTGGTGGGCGCCGGCGCCGCCGAGGGCGCCGTCGATGCGGCCAACATCCTGAAACCGTCCCTGGCCCGCGGCGAGATCCGGGTCATCGGCTCCACCACGCTCGACGACTACCGAAAGTACGTGGAGCGAGACCCCGCGTTGGAGCGGCGCTTCCAGCCCGTTCTCGTGGAGGAGCCGACGATCGAGGAGACGGTGGAGATCCTCCGGCACGTCAAGTCCCGGTACGAGGAGCACCACCGCCTGGTCATCACCGACGAGGCGGTTTCCTCGGCGGCCAGACTGGCCTCCCGGTTCATCCCGGACCGCTTCCTGCCCGACAAGGCCATCGACCTGATGGATGAGGCGGCTTCACGAGTGCGCATCCGCCACAGCACCATGCCGCTCTCCGTCAAGGAGGCGATGAAGGTCCTGGAGACCGTTCGTCGCGAGAAGGAGGAGGCGCTCTCCGGCCAGCAGTACGAGTACGCAGCCGAGCTCCGGGAGCGGGAGCTGCGTCTTGCTGGCAAGGTCGAGTCGCTGGAGGGGGAGTGGCAGGAAACCCAGGCCACTGAACAGCCCTCCGTGACGGCCGACGATGTCGCGGAGGTGGTGGGGATGTGGACGGGCATCCCGGTCTCGCGCCTCCAGCAGGAGGAGACCGACCGTCTGCTGAAGATGGAAGAGAACCTGCACCACCGTATCATCGGCCAGGACGAGGCTATCGTCGCCGTGTCCAAGGCGGTCCGCCGCGCCCGTTCCGGCATGAAGGACCCGCGCCGACCGGTGGGCGTCTTCATCTTCATGGGCCCCACAGGCGTCGGAAAGACGGAGCTGGCGCGCGCCCTGGCTCAGTTCCTCTTCGGCTCCGACGACGCCCTGATCCGCCTGGACATGTCCGAGTTCATGGAGCGGCACACCGTCGCCCGACTGGTCGGGGCGCCTCCAGGGTACGTGGGTTATGACGACGGCGGCCAGCTCACCGAGGCGATTCGGCGCAAGCCCCACTCGGTTGTGCTGCTCGACGAGATCGAGAAGGCCCACCCGGACGTCTACAACATCTTGCTCCAGATATTCGACGACGGCCACCTGACCGACGCCAAGGGCCGCAAGGTGGACTTCCGCAACGCGGTCGTCATCATGACGAGCAACCTGGGCTCCGACCTGATCAAGCGAGACACCACCCTCGGCTTCGCCTCTATGCAATCGGGCGAGCAGGCATTTGAGCAGGACTACATCCGGATGAAGGACAAGGTGATGGGAGAGGTCAAGCGCTTCTTCCGGCCCGAGTTCCTGAACCGGATCGACGAGACGGTGGTGTTCCACGCCCTGAACCGTGAGCATATCCTGTCCATCGTGGACCTGATGCTGGATGAAGTGCGGGTCCAAGTCCGTGAGCAAGGGCGGGAGATGGAGGTGTCGCAGGCGGCACGCCAGCTCCTGGGCGAGAAGGGGTACGACCCGCACATGGGCGCGCGTCCCTTGCGTCGCATGATCCAGAACCTGGTGGAGGACCGTCTCTCGGACGAGCTCCTGGCCGGGCGGTTCAACCTGGGCGACACCATCAATCTCGACACCGAGGATGGGGAGATCGTAGTCCGATCCACGGAGCCGGTGACCCCCACCTAGACACCACGACCCAATAGAAAGGGACGCCCCCGATCGGTCAGGGGCGTCCCTTTTTGCTTGTCCCAAGACACCTGAAACTCTCTACGCTGGCGGCTCCTCCTGCATCAGCAGCTCCGCTTGGGCCGCCTGCTGGAGCTCCAACTCTCGCTGTCGCTCCTCCAACTCCACCAGCATCCGCTCCATCTGCTCTCCGGTCTCCTCCGCCGTCGCTTCCGCCACGAAGAGGGCCGAGAGCGCATCCTTCAGCCTGTCCTCATCCAGCGGGTAGTCTAGTTCACGGTGTTCCGGAAAGCTCTTCCCCTGGGCCAAGACGCGCAGCTCGTTGGTCTGCGGGTCCATGGTGAGCCTGACAGCCAGTCCCAGCTGGCCATCCTCCCAGAGCATGGACCAGGCGCACTCGTAGATCAGTCGCTCCAAGGGAGGCGGGGACGCCTCCGCCCCGGTGGGTGGGAAGGAGGGGTCAAAGATGGGGTCTAACTGAGGCACGGGCTGCATTGAAGCGCCCCGGGTTATCTCCACTTCGGTTGCGCCCTGTAGCAGCCCCTGATTGAGCCTCTCCATTGCCTCGTAGCACGGGCCGTCCATGGTGTCGGCGGCGAGCCAGAGGCTCGCCACGGCGCCGGCGTGGGTGGGCGAGCTCGCCGGGAACTGTTCCCGGGCCCGACCCAGGAACTCCAGCGCCTCCCGCCGGTACCGCACACTCTTCTGGATGTCCTCGATCCACTGGTCGGTCAAGGCCGCTACCCTCGGTTCTTGATGTGTGAAGCCAGGCGCCCTTGTCAGGCTCCCAGCGCCAACGGCGGTTCGATCAAAACGGCGCGCACCGGCGACCCGTCGCCCCCACCGATCTTCAGGGGGAAGCACGCCAGCGTGTATTCGCCGTCCGCGACGCCTCTCAGGTCCAGCCCCTCCAGGATGAGGAGGCCTGCTTCAAGGAGGGTGCGATGGACGGGAAGCCCTCGGGAACCGTACCCGTCCACCGAGAGCGCGTCAATACCCACCAGGTCGAATCCCCGCTCCGCCAGCCACCGCGCGGCCTCCACGGTCAGCGGCTCATCGGTCGCTCGCTCCGCGCGCTCCATCCAGCGGTCGGGCGCGGCCCCGACCCTGATCAGGAGCCGCCGCGCCGCGGGCGGCAACGAAGCGGCCTCCAGGTCCGCGAGGGAGATGGGCCGGGCCCGAGGGAAGGCGCGGACGTGGGCCGTGCCGAAACATCGCTCTAGGGCCACGGTGTCCACCGAGGCCCCATGGTCCAGCAGATGGCGCGGCACATCCAGGTGGGTTCCCGAGTGGGTTCCAAGCGAGAGGGCCGAGAGGTTCGACAGGTCGCCCCTGGTCACCGCCGTCAGCGACCGGACCTCCACGGGGGGGTCGCCCGGGTAGCGCGGCGTGTCCGCGTCCAAGGTGACGGAGATGTCGTGGAACTTCACGCACGTGCCCCGGCGAAGCGCGGCTGAGCCCCGGAGCGGGAGTGCCGGGCCACGCTAGTGGCGGGTGGAGCGGCGGCGCTCCGAACGGGGCGCCACGCGGCCCTGAACGGGCGCCAATTCCGCCGAGCGGTGCAGGCGGGCCCGCCGGATCAGCAGTGGCACCATGACGGAAAGCACCAGAAGCGAGATCACCTGGGCTTCATTCAATCCCAGGAACCACGTCTTGTACTCGTGGAGGAACAGGATGAAGAACCTGCCCAGGGAGTAGAGGGCGAGGAAGGCCGCGAACTGCATCCCGTCTGGCCCAAGGCGCTTGCGCAGCACCCATACCAGCAGCGCGACGATCGCCAGGTCCAGCAGCATCTCGTAAACCACCGCCGGGTGGGTGGCCACCTCGCCGAAACGCTGGAACGTGGGGCTGGATGGGTGGGTCCAGATGAACCCCCACGGCAGTGAGGTGGGGCTAGCGATGTGCTCTCCGTTGACGATGTCCCCGATGCGTCCCACGGCCATCGACAGGGCCAGGACCGGGGCCGTGATGTCCGCGAGCCGTCCCCTGGGGAGGCCCTTCCACGATGCGAAGATCCAGCCGCCCGAGAACCCGCCAAGAACCGCGCCCCAGATAGCGATGCCGCCGCTCCATATAGCGAAGATCTGGGTGGGGTTCGCGGCGTAGAAGCTCCACTCGTCCACTACGTGGACCAAGCGGGCGCCCAGGATGCCGCCGATGATGGCCCAGATGGCCGTGGAGTAGACGTCGTCGGCGGAGATGCCGTGGCGCGGAGCCCACCGGCCGACCAGATACACGGCCATCGCTACCGCGATGACGCTCAAGAGGCCGTGCCAGCTCAGGACGAAGGACCCGGCATCGATGATGTTGGGTCCCATGCCGATTTCGATCATAGGCGTCGGTCACCACCCACGGTGCATGGCGAGACTCGTCTCGCGCCTGTCGAAGAGGGAGCGGAAGCTCTTTCTGGGAACACCATCGAGCCTCTCGAAACGGCCCGGGGCAGGCGGTCGGCGCTGCTCCGCTACGCCTGGAGCCCGGCCTTCATCGCGACATCGTAGGTCTCGACGATGTGGCGCCCGAGCTTGAGGTCGCCGCGATCCAGGCCCAGCGCCATGCCGATGATCTGGGGCAGGTGGAGGATAGGCATGTTGATCTGCTTCCCGATCTGTCTTGCGGCCTTCGACTGGAAGCCGTCCAGGTTGAGGTGGCACAGGGGGCAAGGGGTCACCATCGCGTCAGCCCCCTGCTCCTGCGCATCCAGGGTGTGCTTCGCTACCATCGCCAGCGAGGCCTTTTCGTTGATCGTGAGGATGGGGAAGCCGCAGCAGCGGGTCTTGCCCGCGAAGTCCACGGCCGTCGCGCCTACCGCTTCGATCACCAGCTCAAGCGACTGCTTTCGGAGGGGGTTCTCTTCGAACTCCAGGGCCGCGTCCGGCCGGACGACGTAGCAGCCGTAGAACGGCGCCAAGAAGAGGTCTGACAGGGGGCGGACCACCATGGATCGGAGCGCCTCCAGCCCCAGGTCCTCCACCATGATCCATAGCATGTGCTTGACCTGGATGCCCCCATGGTACTTGAGGCCCTCTTCGGCCAGAAGCTCGTTGACCTCCGCCCGGTACGCCTCGTCCTCCAGCTTGCGCTTGGCCTGGGCCATGACCCCCTGGCAGGTGCTGCAGATGGTCATGATGGGCAGGTCAAGCTGCTGGGCCATCGCGAATGTGCGCGCGTTCAGCGTGTCCCCCAGCAAGGGGTTGCTCTCCTGGAGCGCTCCCGCGCCCGTGCATGACGCGCCCTTGAGCACCACGAGCTCAAGGCCTATCCGGTCGGCCACGGCCAAGACGGAGGGGTAGAGCTCCGGGCAACCGCCCCGGGAGACGCAGCCAGGGTAGAACGCGTAACGCAACTCTGCCTCCTTGGTCCCCGCCCGGGGTCAGCGCGCGGCGGCCTGCTTGTCCTTCACTCGCTTGTAGAGACGACGCACGTTCTCCACCCCGGGGATGGGCTTGTGCATGATGGGCGGGAGCTTTCGCTTGTAGGCCGACATGATCCCAACAGGGACGAACCCGAGCAGCTTGGGGATGTTGAATATGCCCACGGTCCGTATGGGGAGCTCCAGCTCGTTCAGCCAGCCGGTGTGGGCAACGCTACGCTCGAACACTTCCGAGTGACGCGCACCGTTCGTGTTGTGGAAGCCGGCCTCCACCGTCGCCTCCCGCAGGGCCATGATTCGGTTCATGGGGGCGACGCCCTTGGGGCAGACCTGCACGCACTCCATGCACCGGGCGCAGTCCCAGATGCCGTCGGGCTTGTTGTAGCTCGCCAGCCGCGATTGGTTCGCGGCGTCGCGGGGGTCGGCCACGAAGCGGTACGCCTTGGCGAGAGCCGCCGGCCCGAGGAATTTGGGGTTGACCTCCAGCACGGTGCAGTCGGAGTAGCAGGCGCCGCACATGATGCAGTCCATCACCCCGCTCAGATGGAGCATCTGCTCGTTGGAGGCCAGGCGCTCGCGCTCGGGCTCCGGGCCATCCGGCTGGAGCCAGGGCTGCACGGCGCGGACCTTGCTGTAGAACCCGCTGATGTCCACGACCAGGTCTCGAACGATCGGCTGGTTGCCCATCGGCTCGACGGTGACGGTGCCGCCGTCCTCAGCCACGGCGTTCATCTTTGTCTTGCAGGCGAGCGCGGCGTGGCCGTTGATGCGCATGGCGCAGGAGCCGCAGATGGCGCTACGGCAGGAGCACCGAAGTGCGAGCGACTCGTCGTCCTGCTCCCGGATGGCGAGCAGAGTGTCCAGCACCGTGGCGGAGTCGTCCATGGTCACCGGGTACTCTTGCCAGAAAGGCTTGGGGCTTTCCGCCTCCGGGTCGAACCGCCGTACCTTTACGTTGATGTCCATATGACAGTCCTCTCTGGCGCTCAGCCCCGGTTTCGATGCTCCGTGTGGAGCCGAGCGATGGGTCCGGGTCCCTCGTCGCTCGCTGAATGAGTCAGAATTGCCGGAAGGGCAACGGGTCCGCGGGCCCAGTCATCAGTACTTGCGCTCTTCGGGCTCCCACTGCGTCATGGTGACGGGGGTGTACTGGAGGCGCGGACCCTCCGGGCTCCAGAGCGCCTGCGTGTGCTTGAGCCAATTCTCATCGTCGCGCTTTGGGAAGTCACGGCGGGAGTGCGACCCACGGCTCTCTTCCCGCGCCAGGCCCCCGGCTGCCATGGTCTCGGCCAGGTCCAGCATGAACCCGAGCTCCAGGGTGTTGATGAGCGCGGTGTTGAAAACAGCGCCGCGGTGCCGAACGGTCACCCGCTCGTAGCGCGCCTTGAGGCTGCGCACGGCTTCGACCGACTGGGCCAGCTGCTCTCCGGTGCGAAAGACCCCGGTAAAGCTGTTCAGCATGGTGCCCAGGTCGGTGCGGATGGCCGCAGTCCGCTCCCCATCGTCTGGCCGACTCAGCAGGTCGCGAATGTGCGCCTCGGCTGCGGACACTTCTCCGTTGGCGGCGCCGTTCGCCCGTGCGTGGCTGTGGGCGTACTCGGCCGCGGCCCTCCCGGACCGCCTGCCGAAGACGATCGTCTCGAGCAGCGAGTTGCCCCCGAGGCGGTTCGCCCCGTGGACCGATACGCTGGCGCACTCGCCGGCCGCGTAGAGTCCCTCAACCGTCGTCGCGCCGTCGACGTCCGTCTTTATGCCACCCATCTGGTAGTGCATGCCGGGCCGGACAGGGATTGGCTCGTTGAAGGCGTCCACGTTCACCAGGTCTCGGGCGAGATCGTAGATCTGGCCGAGCCGCTCGGTGATGAGCTTCGCGCCGAGGTGCCGAAGGTCCAAGAGGACGCAGTCGTCGATGCCTCGGCCCTCGTCGATCTCTGTCTGGTTGGCACGGGATATAACGTCGCGGGAGGCGAGCTCCATCGCGTTGGGGGCGTAGTTGGTCAGGAAACGGTCGCCGTCCTTGTTCAGGAGGTAGCCGCCCTCGCCGCGCGCGCCCTCCGTGATCAGAACGCCGCTGCCCTTCAGGGTGGTGGGGTGATACTGGGTGAACTCCATGTCCTGGAGCGCGGCCCCGGCCCGGTAAGCAAGGGCCATTCCATCCCCGGTGCAGATGATGCCGTTGGTGGTGGGCTGGTACACGCGACCGAGCCCGCCGCTCGCGACGACGGTCGCCCGTGCGCGGAGCGCTTCCACCTTGCCGGTCCGCATGTCCATGGCCGTCAGGCCCCTGCAGACGCCGTCTTCGACGATGAGCGAGAGGCCGAACCATTCGTCGTAGACGGTCACGCCCGCCTTGACCAGCTGCTCCCACACGACGTGCACCAGGACCTGCCCTGTGATGTCCGCGACGTAACAGGTGCGGGCCATTCCCGCTCCCCCGAAGGGACGCAGGGCCAAGCGCCCGTCGTCGCCCCGGTTGAAGTTGACCCCCATGTGCTCGAGCTCGATGATGTCGCCGGGGGCTTCCTTACACAGAACCTCGATGGCGTCCTGGTCGCCCAGGTAGTCGCTGCCCTTGACGGTGTCGAAGGCGTGCTTCTCCCAGGTATCGTCCTCGCCCAGCGAAGCATTGATCCCGCCCTGCGCCGCGGTTGAGTGGCTTCGCAGCGGAAACACCTTCGACACGACTCCGACGTTCGCCCCCGCCCTGGCGGCTTCTATCGCCGCCCGCATCCCCGCGAGACCGGCCCCCATGACCAGCACGTCATGGTCTGCCATTGCGGATCCCCCTGTGGCGAGATGGCTGGAGACCTACCGGTCCCCTTGGTATCCGCGGCAAACTATAGCAGGAAGACGGGGCTGATAGCAAGGGGATTCCTAGGGGACGCAGCGTCGGCGCGAGCCGCGCCGGGAGACTTGGGCAGGAGGTTACCCCCGGTCGCTGGCCTCGTGCGGGTACAGGTAGTAGGCCATGAGGAGGGAGGCGACCGACTTGGCGTCGCGGACCTGGCCCTCTCGTACCAGTTCCGGCACCCGGTCCCAGGGGACGGCGACCGTTTCGATGACCTCGTCCGGGTCCGGGGGGAGGGGGTCCGGGCTGAGGCCTGTGGCAAGGAATGCGTGCATGTACTCGGTGGCCCATCCCGGCGCCATCCAGTACCCGCCGAGGCGAACGAGGCGCTCGGCCCGGTGGCCTGTCTCCTCGCGGAGCTCGCGGTGGGCGGTGGTTTCGGGCGACTCGCCCTCCTCAAGCCCGCCGGCGGGTGCTTCCAGCAGCGATTCCCCCGTGGACCAGCGGTGCTGGCGGACAAGCAGCACCTCGCCCTGGTCGGTGACGGGGACGATCACTACCGCGTGGGCGTGCTCGACGACCTCTCGGATCGCCTCAACGGGGCCGCCTGGCCGGTCCACCGTCACCGTGTCGCGACGGAGGTTGACGATCCTGCCCTCGTACAGCCGCTCGCTGCGGACCAGCCGCTCCATGGCGCCCCCTTGCCGGCCCGGAGACCGCGCTCCGGGCCTACACTTCGCTCTGCGGTCCCCGCTCCCGGGCGCGGGCGGAGCTCAGCCGGTCGATGAGGACGCCGGGGAGCTCACGCGGGTCGCGGGACCGGAGGAAGCGCGCCTGGTGGGGACTGTGCTGGATCCTCACGGTGTCCCCGGTTCTCAGCGGGAAGTCCAGGAAGCCGTCCAGGGTGAGCATCGCCTGATCGTTGGAGCGGACCACCAGGTCCACCACCGATCCAGGCCGAAGCACTACCGCGGTATCCGTGGCCAGCTGCGGTGCAACCGGCTTCACCAGCAGGGACGCCGATTCCGGGTACAACACCGGGCCGCCCGCCGAGAGCGCGTATCCCGTGCTGCCGGTGGCCGTCGCGACTATGACTGCGTCGCCGGCGTAGCTTGCCAGGAGGTGGCCGTCCACCAGCACATCCACGAAGATCAGCCGCGCCACCGAGCCGCGCCCGACGACAGCGTCGTTGAGGGCGTGGGCGGGGGGCATCTCGCCCGGGCCCGCGGCCGGCTCCCTGCCCCCGGCGAACACCTGCGCCTCCAGCATGGTGCGCTCTTCGACCCAGCCGCTCCCCCCGACGTACCCGTCGATTCGCTCCAGGGCCTCTTCCGCCGCCATCTCCGTCAGGTAGCCGACGCGCCCCATGTTCACACCGACCAGCGGGACCTTTGAGGGCGCCACCACGCGGACGGCACGCAAGATGGTCCCGTCGCCGCCCACGGAAACCAGAAGGGAGAGGCCGGAGGCCCTGGCCTCGTTTGCCTCCAGCTCGGGAACGGAGCAGACCCACACTCGCCCGGCCCCCTCCAGCCGTCGGGCCAGATGGCGGGCCACGTCATCGGCTCCAGCCAGCCAGGGCGTGTAGACGATCCCGATCTGCGTCTCTTCCACCACGGTCACGCTCCCGCTCGCGGGCCCCACGGGCCCCGCGGCCAACGCAGCATAGCACATCGGAGTGGGGGGCGCTCCGGCGCCTGCTTGGGGGAGCTCGGCGTGGAGCCCCGCTCATGGTGAGCCCCTCCGCCTGTGGTGAGCCTGTCGAACCAGGAACGCCTGATGAGGGAGGCACGTGGATCGGACGGGCCTTC
>CAYTEC010000022.1:12188-28280 GCA_964436745.1 uncultured Dehalococcoidia bacterium
CCGTCAGCCTGTCCCCAGAGTGGGTGCAGGGCACGCCCTGCCTAGTTGAAGACCTGCTGGACCGCGCGGTCCGCGATACGCAAGAGAGTCTGGGGCCACACCCCGAGCGCCACTACGGCCAGGACCGTGGTTGCCAGGGCCAGTCGCAGCGGCGCCGGCGTCCCGGCGCCAGACTCCTCCCCGGTGGGGGGGGAACCGTACATCGCGCGGACGACCCGAAGGTAGTAGTAGGCGGAGATAACGCTGTTGAGGACCCCCAGTATGACGAGCCATGCGAGCCCGGCCTCGATTGCCGCCGTGAACACGAACAGCTTTGCCATGAACCCGACCGTCGGGGGGATGCCGGTCAACGATAGCAGACAGACGGTGAGTGCCAGCGCGACCCACGGGGTCCGCCGTGCCATTCCCGCGAAGCTTGCGATATCCTCCACGCCCGTACGGGCAACAATGGCGATGACGGCGAAGAACGCGCCCAGGTTCGTAACCACGTACCCTGCCAGATAGAAGAGGAGCATGCTCGAGCCCAACGCCGTCCCGTCGGGCGTGCGGGAGGCGACGGCCGCCAGGCCGACGACCATGTAGCCCGCGTGGGCCACCGCGCTGTACGCGAGCATCCGCTTGATGTTGCTCTGGGCGATCGCCACCAGGTTGCCTGCGGTCATCGAGGCGGCTGCGATACCCGCGAACAGCAGCGCCCAGTCCATCTCCAGGCTCCCGAACGCCGTTGAGAAGACTCGCAGCAGCACCGCGAACCCCGCCGCCTTGCTCGCCACCGAGAGGAAGGCGGTCACCGGCGTGGGCGCGCCCTCGTAGACGTCCGGCACCCACATCTGGAAGGGCACCACCGCGATCTTGAAGCCGAAGCCGGCTACCAACATCACCACCCCGGCGGCCAGCAGCGGGCTGCCGAAGGGGCCGGACCCCTCCGCCGCGATGTCTTGCACCGCCTCCGCCATCATGGGCAGGCTGGTGGTGCCCAGGAACCCGAAGGTAAGCGCCATCCCGTAGAGCAGGACGGCGGAGCTGATCGCTCCGAGCACCAGGAACTTCAATCCAGCCTCAATTGACCGTCCCGCGCCTCCGAAAGCCACCAGCGCCACCAGCGGCAGCGTGGAAAGCTCCAACGCCACGTACAGCGTGATCATCTCGGTAGCGCCCGCCAGGAGCATCATCCCCACGACCGACAGGAGAAGCAGCACATGGTACTCGCCGCTACGGTGGGAGAATCGGTCGATGGCGCGGGTCGACGCCAGCAGCACCAGCCCCGCGCTTCCGATGAAGAGAGTCTTGAAGAAGAGGGCGAACCGGTCCACGGCCACCGCTCCCCCGGCCGCCGGCAGCGAATAGCCCTCGCGCTCCCCAGCAATCGGGTCCAGCAGGCTCCACCAGCTGGCCACCTCGCCCCACAGCACCAAGGTCAGGGCGGCGGGCAGCGCCAGCCCTACGACCGCGGCCCCCGTCACGAGCCCTCGCCGCCCCAGCGTCAGGTCCAGGGCGAGAACCACCGCGGCCACAGCCGCCAGGCCGATCTCTGGAGAGAGCAGGTAGAGGTCAGACGGGCTCAACGCCGCCTCCTCGTCATCGGGAATCGCTGGGGCCTCACGGCGCAAGCCTCGGCAGGATCTCCGCGATCCCGGCCCCGAAGACGTCGGACACCACGGCGGGGTAGATGCCAACGACCAGGATGGCCACGCCAAGCACGACCGGAGCGACCGCTTCCGGCAGCGTGGCGTCCTTGAGCGACTCCCACCGTGGCAGCGCGGGGCCGAACAGGGTCCGCTGGAGCGCCCAGAGGATGTAGCCGGCCGTCAGCAGCACCCCCAAGAGCCCCACGGCGGTCAGCACGCCCCAGACGGGGAACGTGCCGAGGAACACCATCAACTCCGCCACGAACCCGCTCGTCGCCGGCAGCCCCAAAGACCCCAGTCCCGCCAACAGGAACGCCACAGCGATGAACGGCATCCTCGACGCCAGCCCGCCCAGGTCTGGGATGTGCCGCGTGTGGGCGCGGTCGTACACCAAGCCCACCGCCACGAAGAGGAGGCCTGTGATGGTGCCGTGCGTGAACATCTGCATGGCGGCGCCCGTGAGCCCCACGGGCGAGAGGCTGCCCGTCGCGGCCCCGATGGATGACACCCCCAGCAGGACGAAGCCCATGTGGCTCACGCTGCTGTTGGCTATGAGCCGCTTCAGGTCGGTCTGCCGGAAGGTCACCATGGCGCCATAGATGATGCTGATGACCGCCAGAACGGCGATGGCCAGCGCCGCGCTCTTGGCCACATCCGGGAACATCCCCACGTTGATGCGGATGAGCCCGTACCCCCCCATCTTCAGCAGCACTCCCGCCAGCATCACGCTCACCGCCGTGGGGGCGTCCGTGTGGGCGTCCGGGAGCCACGTGTGCAGCGGCCACACCGGCAGCTTCACGGCGAACGCGACGAAGAAGAAGGAGAACACGAGCTGGACCGGCAGCGCCAGCGCCTTGGGATCCACGGTGGTGAGGTCGGCCATGTGGAAGGTGCCCGTGGCGAAGTAGAGCGACAGGATCCCCACCAGCATGAAGGCGCTTCCGGTGAAGGTGAAGATGATGAACTTCATCGCGGAGTATTCGCGGCGCCCGCTTCCCCACACCGAGATCAGGAAGTACATGGGGATCAGCTCGAGCTCCCAGAAGATGAAGAAGAGGACGAAGTCTTGCGCGGCGAAGACTCCCATGACCGCCGCCTGCAGGACCAGGAGCCACGCAAAGTATTCCTTGTGCCGCTCCGCGATGCTCCACGAGCTGTACACCGCGGCCAGTCCCAGCAGCCCCGTCAGCAGCACCAGGGGTGCGCTCAGGCCGTCCACGGCCACGTGGTACTGGATGTTCAGCAGCGGAATCCAGTCCGCGTACCGGTCGGCCAGCTGGAGGCCGCCGTCGGCGTGGTCGTATCGGATGAACACCATCGCCGCCAGCGCCAGGTCCGCGAAGGCTACGAGCGCGGCGACGGCGCGCACGGCGCGGGGCGTCCTCAGGAAAAGGACGATTGCCGCGGCCCCGACCAGGGGCAGGAACACCGCCGCCGTCAGCATTTCTTCTTTCCCATTTCCGGATCGGCCGAGTGGCTCGTACGCAAGCCGATCATCATCTCCACAGCAGGTACACTGCCATCATCACGCCGAAGCCGACCGTGAATACGGTCCCGTAGGCCTGTACCTGGCCCGACTGCACCTGCCCAATCGCCCGGCCGACGTTCCGCCCCACCGAGCCGATCGCATCCACGGTCCCGTCCACCACCGCGCGGTCGAACCAGTCCAGAACCCCGCAGCCGACGCGGTAGAAGAGCCGCCCGACTACTAGGCCCTCGTACAGGTCGTCCATGCGGTACTTGCTTACGATGAGACGATGCAGCGGCCGTATCGTGAGCCGCTCCGGGGCGATGCTGCGTGCCCCGTAGAGCGCCCAAGCCACCGCTATGCCCGCCCCCGCCAGCGCCAATGACAGCACCGCCAGCCATGTCACGAACTCCGGCGCGTGGAACTCGGCGCCCGGCGCGACCAGGAAGTGGCTGAACCAGTGGGCGGGGATCGGTCCGAGGGCGAACGGGGGGTTCACGACGAAGCCCGAGACCACGGCCAGCACCGCCAGGCCCAGCATCGGTGCCACCATCACCCACGGCGACTCAGCCAGGTGGACTCCGCCGTGGCTCCCCGCGTCGTTCTGCGCGCCAGGGGCGTCGGCCGCCTCCGCGTCCGCCCCTCCTCGGAACTCGCCGTGGAACGTCATGAAGAGCGCGCGGAAGATGTAGAACGCGGTCATGAACACGCCCAGAAGCGCGAGCACGAATACCGCGATGCTCACAACATCACCGCTCGCGAACGCCTCGGCCAGCACTTCGTCCTTGCTCCAGAACCCCGCCAGCGGGAAGACCCCCGCCAGGCTCAGGCCCGCCACCAGGAACGTGACGTAGGTCCACTTCTGGACGCCCCGCAGCCCGCCCATGTACCGCATGTTGAACGTGCCGGTGGCATGGTTGACGCTGCCCGAGCCCAGGAAAAGGAGCGCCTTGAAGAATGCGTGGTTGAACAGGTGAAAGATCGCGGCCCCATAGGCGCCCACGCCCAGGGCCAGCATCATGTATCCAAGCTGGCTGATGGTGGAGTACGCCACCACCCGCTTGATGTCGTTCATCACCATGCCCATCGTGGCCGCGAACACGACCGTGAAGCCGCCGATGAGCGCCACCACGTCCATCGCCACGGGGGCGGCCTCGAAAACCGGGAAGAAGCGCGCCACCAGGAAGACCCCGGCCGCCACCATCGTCGCAGCGTGAATCAGGGCGCTCACGGGCGTCGGGCCCTCCATCGCATCGGGGAGCCAGATGTGCAGCGGGAACTGCGCCGACTTCCCCACGGCGCCCGCGAAGATGCCGATGCCGAGCCAGGTCAGCGCCGTGCCTCCCAGGAGCCCCGCCGCCACGCCCCGGTACAGGTCCGGGACCTCCAGCGCGTTGAGTCCCTCGGCCGCGAACGCACCCTGTTGGGAGAAGAGGTACAGGATCGCCAGCAGGAGCCCCACGTCGCCCAGCCGCGTCACGACGAACGCTTTGACCGCCGCCCTTGCCGCGGCGGGCCGGTGATACCAGAACCCGATCAGCAAGTAGGACGAAAGGCCCACCAGCTCCCAGAACACAAAGAGCTGGACGATGGAGCTCGCTAGCACCAGCCCGAGCATCGCGGCGGTGAACAGCGACATGAGCGCGTAGTAGCGGGCGTACCCGGGGTCGCCGCGCATGTAGCCCTGGGAATAGACCTGGACCGCCAGGCTCACCCCGCTCACCACCACGGCCATGATCGCCGTGAGCGGATCCATCAGGATACCGAGCCGCACCTCCAGGTCCCCCACCGTCAGCCACGGGTGGGGGTCCCAGCCGATCGGTCCGTGGTGCCCCGTGGTGGCCCGCAGCGCCATCAGCGACAGGGCGAACGCCCCGCCGACGGCAGCGATGGTTACGTACCCGGCCAACCGGCTGTGCCCGTTCAGGAACGGGCGGATGAACAGGCCGATGACCAGGAAGCTGGCCAGCGGCAGAAAGAAGATCGCCCAGGCTTGGCCTTCCGACATGCTACAGCTTCCTCAGGATCTCTTCGGCCACGTGCTCGCGCCCCTTCGGCACGTACACGACGAAGGGCGAGCGCTCAGACCAGCCCAGGATGTCACCGTCCGGCAGGATGCGGCAGGGCAGCCCCTCGGACTCGAAGGTGTCCTTCCACATCTCGGCCATCATCTGGTTCGGCGCTTTCCGGAACTCAACCCACATTCTTCTACCCTATTCGGGAGCCGCGGTGTTCGCCAGGCGTGGCACGAGGCGCGCTCCCGTCATCAGCGGCGCATCAAGTTCGCGTCAGTCACCTCAATCGAATCCTTGTCGCGGTAGAACGCGATGACGATGGCGAGCCCCAGCGCCACCTCGGCGGCCGCCACCGTGATCACGAACAGCGCGAACACCTGTCCCGTCAGCAGCATCTGGACACGGTCGGGGGCCAGGTCGGCGACGGGCGTGTAGCGCGCCATCGCCACGAAGGCGACGTTCACCGCGTTGAAAAGCAGCTCGATGGACATCAGGACCGCGATGGCGTTGCGCTTCGTCAGCGTACCGTACAGCCCCACGCCGAAGAGCACCGCGGACAGCGCCAGGAAGTGGTTCAGCCCGATCATCCTACCCCTCCCGCTCTCGCACCAGGGCGATGGCGCCCAGCAAGGCGACCATCAGCACGAGCGCGGCGGCTTCCAGCGGCAGGGCGAACTCCTGGAGCAGCAGGCCGCCGATGACGGGGGGGCTGTTTCCGTAGACAGCCTCGGCCACGGTCTGGAGCTCGGGCGTGGCGGGAACGTCGCGGAGCAGGTTCCAGGGGGTGTCCAGCGCCACGAAGACCATGGCCCCGAGCACAAGCGCCATGACGCCCAGGGCAGGGACCCGGAGCCGGTTGGACGGGCTGCCGCGCTGGACGTCCCGCATCATCAGGATGCCGAAGATCAAGAGGATTGAGACCGCGCCCACGTAGATGAGGACCTGGACCACCGCCAGGAACTCGGCGTTGAGCATCACAAAGAGCGCCGCCACGCCGATGAAGGTGGCGATCAGGGCCATTGCCGCCTTCACCAGGTCCTGGAGGTGCACCACCAGCAGGGCTGAAACCACGGTCACGCCGGCGACCACCCACCAGATCGCGGTGAAGACTGCGGAAGCCTCGATGTCCGTCGGGGTCATCGCTTCTCCACCCAGCGACGCTCCATGTCGTCGTACGTGGGGTCGGCGGCGGCCGGGCGATCCAGGTCCCGCCAGGTGAGCGTCGGGCCGGTGAGCGGCTCGTACCCCTTCGCCTCTAGCTGGGGCCGGAACCACGTGCTGGGGCGCTTCGGGGCGGTGCGCAGCTCCTCGATGGGGATCACCAGATCAGACCGTCGCTCCCTGGCCCGCTCGAAGCCGCTCCCCAGGTGGATTGCGTCGTAGGGGCACGCCTCGACGCAGAGCCCGCAGAACATGCAGCGCGCAAGCTCGATGTCGAACACCTTGAGTCCGTACCGTTCCCCTTCCGGGGTCTGACGGCCGCTGGGCTCCGTGACGATGCGGATGATCCCCATCGGGCACGCTTTGGCGCAGGAGGCGCAGCCCGTGCACCGCTCCTCGAACCAAACGAAGTCCTCGCCGCGGAACCTGGGGTGCTGCGGCAGCCGCTCTTCCGGATACTGCACGGTGAAGGGCCGGCGCATCAGGTTGGTCAGCGTGACCAGCATCCCCTTCGCGATCCCCGTTCCGTACGGCACTAGGACACCCCCCCCGATACCCCGCCCGACAGCCTCACGGTCCGCACGGACTCCGTCGGCCGCTTCCGGTGGCGCTCCAGCGCCATGCTGAACCCCACCAGGCAGATCGCCGCCGCCGCGCCGTTGATTCCGACCATGGCCCAGAGCTGCCCGGTGGTCGGCTCGGGCCACGCCACGACGAGCGCTCCCGTGATGAGGAGGTTGATGACCGATAGTGGGAAGAGCACCTTCCACGCGAAGGCCATCACCTGGTCGATCCGCAGGCGGGGTATGGTGGCGCGAATCCAGATGAACATGAAGAGGAAGAAGAAGAGCTTGAGGAAGAACCAGAGGTGGGAGGGTATGACGCCGTCCCACCCCAGAGGGACGAACGGGTTTTCCCACCCTCGCAGGAAGAGGGTTGCCAGGATGGCTGAGGCTATGATCACCTCAGCGAGCTCCGCCAAGAAGAGCAGGGCGAACCGGGTCCCGCTGTACTCCGTGTGGAACCCCGCGACGAGCTCCGACTCCGCCTCCAGCAGGTCGAACGGGGCGCGGTTCGCCTCCGCCGTGGCTGCCGCGAAGAAGACGAAGAACCCCAGGGGCTGGAGCAGGATGAAGGGGAGCCGCTGCGCCTCGACGACATCCACCAGCGACATGCTGCCCGTCAGCAAGAGCACCCCCACCAGGGAGAGGACCATCGGCACCTCGTAGCTGATGAGCATCGCCACCGCGCGCGTCGCCCCCAGGAGCGCGAACCGGTTCCCGGAGCCCCAGCCGCCCAGGAAGATGGCCAGCGTTGCGACGGTTGTGATGGCGATGATGAACAGGACGCCGACGTTCAGGTCGGCCAGGAAGCTGTTCTTGCCGAAGGGGACCACGGCCACCACGATCAGGATGGGGACGACCATGACGATGGGCGCCAGGAAGAATGTCAGCCGGTCCGCCGCCCTGGGCCGGATGTCCTCCTTGAGAATCAGCTTGAGGATGTCGGCGAAGGGCTGGAGGACACCGAAGGGGCCCACCCGGTTGGGGCCGAGCCGCGTCTGGAAGCGGCCGAGCACTCGGCGCTCCATGTACGAGAATGCCGCGACCAGAATCAGGAGCGCGCTGACCAGCCCCCCCGCGAGCACTGTCCCCACGACCAGGTACGAAAGCCATGCCAACCCCTCGGGCAGCAGGTCCGCGACGAAGCCGTTGATGCTCTGAAACAGTGGCTCGTCCGTGGCGGCGTTCCCTTCCTTCCGCTTCTTGCCGGCGCCGCGCCTCTGGTGCGCGGGGGTCGTGGGCGATCCCGGCGTCCCGGTGGGGGCCGCCGAGGCCGGAGTCGCTACCGGTCCACCTCGCCCATGTTCACGTCCAAGCTGCCGAAGATGACCATGAGGTCCGCGACCTTCCACCCCAGGAGCATCTCACGGAGCGGCGTCAGGTTGATGAACGATGGCGAGCGGACCTTGAATCGATATGGGGCGACGCTCCCGTCGCTCACCAGGTAGAAGCCAAGCTCTCCCTTGGACGATTCGACGGCGGAGTAGACCTCGCCCGCCGGGGGTCGCAGGAAGAATGGGACGTCGGCGCGGACCGGTCCGCCAGGGATGTCCCGCTCGCACTGCTTCAGGATGCGGAGGCTCTCGCGGATCTCCATGATCCTGACCAGGAACCGGTCGTAGCTGTCGCCGTTCGAGCCCACGGGGATGTCGAAGTCCAGCCGGTCGTATACGTCGTACGGGTTCGCCTTGCGGAGGTCCCACGCCACGCCGGAGGCCCGCAGCACGGGACCGGCCGTCGCGCAATCGATCGCTTGCTGCCTGGAGAGCACGCCAACGTGCTTGGTGCGCACCAGCACGATCTCGTTCTCCTCCAGCAGTCGCTCCAGCTCGTCCACGTAGCTGGGCATCTCGTCCAGGAGGTTGCGGAAGGCGGGCCAGAAATCGTCGGGCGCATCCTGGAAGACCCCCCCCGGCCGCATGTAGCTGACCGTGACCCGCGCCCCGCACAGCATCTCGAACAAGTCCAGGATCCGCTCGCGCTCGCGAAAGCCGTACATGAGTGGTGTGCCGAACGCGCCCAGGTCCTGGAAGAAGAACCCGGTGGCCATCAGGTGGCTGGTGATGCGCTGGAGCTCAGCTGCGATGACCCGCAGGTATTGGCCTCGCTCCGGCGCCTGGATGCCGATCAGCTTCTCCACGGCCAGCATGTAGCCCTGGTTGTTGATCATGGAGGACACGTAGTCCATCCGGTCGGTCAGCGTCACCACCTGCACGTAGGTGCGCTCCTCGGCGAGCATCTCGGTGCCGCGATGGAGGTAGCCGAACACCGGCTCCACGTCGACGATGACCTCGCCGTCCAGCGTGACCCGCAGGCGAAAGACGCCGTGGGTGCTGGGGTGCTGGGGCCCCAGGTTGATGGTGACGGGCTCGGAGTGGAGGGACACGTACGCCTCCCGCTACGGTCAGCCGCCCAGGTTGTCCCTGCGCAGGGGGTGGCCCTCGAACCCCTCCCACGTGAGGATCCGTTTCATGTTGGGATGGCCGGTGAACCGGACTCCCATCAGGTCCCAGACCTCCCGTTCCTGGAGGTCCGCGCCCTGCCATACCTCAACGACCGAGGGGACCGCCACGTCGTCGCGGCCGAACACATCCGTCTTGAGGACCACCGAGTGGTTGAGCGAGAGCGACATCATGTGGTACACAACCTCGAACCGCTCCACGTAGTCGACCGCCGTGACGGCCGTCAGGTAGTCCATCGCCAGGTCCGGGCTCTCCTTCAGGAATCGACAGGCCGCTACCAGGCTCTCTGGCGCAACTCGGACCTCGTCGTCGCTCCAGGAGAGTGCCGCTCCGGGCACTGAACCCGCGAGCCGCTGCGCCACGTCGGCCCCTGAGAGCTGTCGAGTCATCAGGCCCCGGCCGGGTTGCGCGCCACGCTGTAGCGCCGGATCTTCTCGTGCAGTTGCATGACGCCGTAGAGCAGCGCATCGGGGCGGGGTGGGCAGCCCGGCACGTACACATCCACCGGCACGATCCGGTTTACCCCCGGCACGACTGCGTAGCTCTGGTAGTAGGGCCCGCCGCTGGTGGCGCAGGAGCCCATGGAAATGACCCAACGGGGCTCCGCCATCTGGCGGTAGATGCGTTCCAGCGCGGGAGCCATCTTCCACGTCACGGTTCCGGCGACGATCATGAGGTCCGCTTGCCGCGGCGTGGCCCGGAAGGCTTCCATGCCGAACCGCGCGATGTCGAACCGAGACATCGCCGCGGCCATCATCTCGAACGCGCAGCACGCCAGACCAAAGCTCAGGGGCCAGACCGTGGACTTGCGCCCCCAGTTGAGCAGGGTGTCCACCGCAGTCACCATGATGTTGCGCTGCAGGTCGTCCGGCACCTCCAGGATCGGGTCCGGCACCTGTTCGGTGTGGGTGGCCTTTAGCCCGGCGATGACCGTCCCCTCCTGGAGGTCCAGGTCCCAGGTCGTGTCCCGCAGAAGCCCTCCGGCCGCTCCAGAGTCCGATGCCGTCACTGGCTCCACTCCAGCGCGCCGCGGCGCCACGCGTACGCCCAGCCCACGGCCAGGATGCCCACGAACCCTGCCATCTCCACCAGCGCGAACAGGCCGAGCCCCCGCAGCTCAATGGCCCACGGGTAGGTGAAAACGGCGGCGACATCGAAGATCAGGAACAGGAGGGCATATAGGTAGTAGCGGAAGTTGAATTGCACCCAACGGCCGCCAAGCGTCTCCATCCCGCACTCGTACGTGTCGAGCTTGACGTCGTCGGGCTTGGAGGGGCGGATGCCGAGGAGCTGGGCCATCCACGAGGCGGTGAGCATTGAGAGGGGGATTGCGATGGCCACGGCGGTCAGAATGAGGACCAGACCGTACTGCCGGAAGTACTCTTCTACCATGCTCTGGGCACCTCCCGCAGACTGCGCCGACTATACCACAGAGAGTCCGCCACTTCAAGTGAAAAACACCACAAATGTATCTGGCGGGGCGGTGGAAGAGCGTGCTGGCGGGCGAGGGGCCGGGCCTGCGGAGACGCGCCTGTAGCGGACGGCATACCAGCATACCGATGCTTGAACATACCGTCCGGCTGGTGGTATCCTCCGGTGAGAGGTGTGACGATGGGAACGCGACTCAAGCGCACGACCGTCTTCCTGACGGAGGACCAGCACGAAGGGCTCCGACGTCTCGCTTTCGAGCGGCGAACATCCATGGCCAAGCTCCTCCGCGACGCCGCGCTCCAGACCCTGGAGGACGCGGAGGACATCGAGGCCGGACTCCGCGCGCTGTCCGACGACGAGGGGACGCTCACGTGGGAGGAGTACCAGCGTCGGCGGCGGGAGCGCCTGGGTGGCGTATGAAGTCCGACTGAGGCGGGCCGCCCAGCGGGCTCTCGATGGGCTGCCTACGCGCGAGTTCGAGAGAATCGCGGGGATAATCTCTTCCCTGGGCGGGAGTCCCAGACCGCCAGGGGCTCGGAAGCTGGCCGACAATGTGCTGTGGCGTGTACGCGCGGGCCGGCTTCGGGTAGTGTACGCTATCGATGACACGGAGCGGGTGGTAGTCGTGGTCCGCGTGGCACGGAGGCGGGAAGACACCTACCGGGGTCTGTAGCCCCTCACTCGCCTCCCCACCAGCCCAGTTCCCCTACCACCCACGCTTCCACCCCTGCCAGTGCCACTAGCGCCAGGCAGTAGGGCGCGGCCCGCCGCATCACCTCCATCTCACGCCCCGCCAGGCCCACCAGAGCCGTCCCCACCATCACCTTCGCCGGTGCGATGGCGCTCCCCAGCGAGCCGCCGATCGATTGGGCGGACGCCAGCGTGATCGCGCTCACCCCCAGGCTCCGCGCCGTCTCCACCTGGAGCGCCCCGAAGAGAATGTTGGAGTTGGTATTGCTCCCGGTGAGGAATGCCCCCAGGAGACCCACAAACGGCGAGAAGAACGGAAATGCGCCTCCGGTAGCCCTCGCGATCCCCCTCGCGAGCACGTCCACCATGCCGGTGTCCACCAGGACGAGCGCCATCATCACCATTGTCAGGATGCCCAGCGTCGACATGCGGCTCTGTCGGTACGTCGCCCGGGCCGCCCGTCCCATCGCCCCCGACCGCCACAGCCCCGCCCGACGCAGAACCAGATACGTGATCGCAGCCGAGGCCAGTATCAGCGGCGCTGGGTGGTGGAGGAGCGAGACCGCAGCGTAGCCTTGGGTGGCGGCCACCTGGAACCCCAGAGCGGTCTCCTGGGCCGGGAAGTCCGGACCCCACCTCAGGAGCCGGCCCAGATCTCGCGCTCCCGGGGCCTGCATGACCAGCGTCAGCCCTATGAGGACCAGGTACGGCATGAGGGCGAGCCCGAAGCTCCATGTTGGTCCCGTAGGCCCGAGCGACCCCGTGGTGGCTGCCACGGGAGTCGGAACCCCCACCGGCCGACGCCCGCGCCGGAGCAACAGCCAGGCTACGCCGCCTCCAGCCAACGCGGGCACCGCCGCGGCCACCTGCGGCGCGCCCGCCAGGGTCGTGAGCCACACCGCCATGGACATGACGGCCCCGACGGTCAGCACCATCCCCGCAGAACGTCGCAGGCCCGGCCATCCCCCGGCG
The DNA here is from genome assembly GCA_964436745.1 of uncultured Dehalococcoidia bacterium. Taxonomy (GTDB): domain Bacteria; phylum Chloroflexota; class Dehalococcoidia; order Lucifugimonadales; family UBA1127; genus CAYTEC01. Next base: position 24,579 of record CAYTEC010000022.1, read on the forward strand.
ATGTGGGCCACGGCGAACCCCGTCGCGACCGTCGGCAGGGCGAAGAGCACGGCCATCGGCGGGCCGATCTCGGAGCCGGGGATGCCGGTCACCAGCTGGATGGCGTAGTACGACGAGCCGATGGAGCCGAAGGTCACCGCCCACGCATGTCCCACCAGCACGGCGACTACCGATGTCGTCAGTGAGAACCCTGCCATTACCATGAGCGGCGCTACCACCGCCACCGGAACCCCGAAGCCAGTGACCCCCTGTATGAAGCCCGAGAGCGCCCACGCGATGAGAAGGCCCTTGCCGACCCGGTCCCCGCCCAACGCGGCGATCCCGTGGCCGATGACTTCCACGGCCCCCAGGTCGGCAACGAGGTTGTAGAGGAAGACCGAGGCCCAGACGATGGCCAGCACGAAGAGGCTCAGGCTCAACCCCTTCCCCATGGCGACGACGAGCAGGGTTGGGTCCCCGCCGAACCTGGCCCAGCCCAGGAGCACGGCCACCGCCAGCGAGGCCGCCCCCGCCCTCGGCGCGCTCCATCGAAGAACCATGAGTGCGGCGATGAGAACCAAGATGGGCAGGGCCGCCAGGGCCCATGCCGCCAGGGTCAGATCGGGCCCTCCGGACACACGGCCCCCTCTCGGTTGGTCTGGTCGGATGATGGGTGGCGGACGGCCCAGAGCGCCGTGCGAGGGCCGCCGCGCGAGGGCGGGCGTCTCTAGCGCTCCCTCTCCTGCTGCCGGAACCGGTAGCCTACGCCCCACACCGTCTCGATGAAGGTGTGGCGGGCGTCCTCCACCTTGGACCGGAGCCGCCGGATGTGAACGTCCACCGTGCGGGTGCCGCCGAAGTAGTCGTACCCCCACACGCGGGAGAGGAGCTCGTCGCGGGTGAATACCCGGCCCGGCGACGAGGCCAGCAGGCGCAGCAGCTCGTACTCTTTGAACGTGAGCAGGACGCGGTGTCCCGCCACGCTCACCTCGTACTGGGTCTGGTCTATGACCAGGTCGCCCACCCGTACCGTGTTCGCGTCGTCCCGCGCCGGGGCCCGGTGGAGAAGTCGCCGGGCGCGGGCGACGAGCTCCGCTCGATTCGGGGGGTTCAGCAGGAACTCGTCGGCGGCGCCGATCGTGTCGCGATCGTCCAGGGCCGACTCCGCGATGACGGCCAGGGTCGGTAGGTGGCTCTCCCGGCAGGCCCCCAGGACCTCCTCCACGTCCTCGGGCTGGAGCGTCGCCGCGTCCACCAGCACAAGATCCGGCGAGTCCCCCAGCGTGATCGTCGCTAGGAGGCCGGGGTCGGCCGTCGTCGACGTCGAGAACTCGCCGGGGGGGAACGAGCGGGCCAGAGCCTCGCCGCGCGCCTGCTCGCAGCTCACCACTAGGACCGTGGGCAAGGGCCGTACCTCCGTGGAGCCCGTCGCGTGGCGGCGTTTTTCGCCGTCGCGGGTCCCCCGGATGACTCTAGCACCCCTCCTGTGCCTTGACAACGTCCGGCCCGCTTCATACACTCGGGGCAGTACCTATACAACTGAAAGGCGACGAACGGGAGGAGTACGTCTCGAAGCGGGGCTCCAGAGAGCCGGTCACGGTGGAAGCCGGCGCCAGCGCAGAGGCCGAATGGACCCGGGAGCCGCGCCCCGAGCATGGTGCAGGGCTTGCCCTGCCTGCTAGGCGGCGACGGAAGGGCACCGTTATCATAGCCCTGGTGGACCATGCGCCCGGTATTGGCGCCCCACCGTAGAGATGTCCTGGCCTGTACCGCCCCCAATGGGGGATGCGGCCCGGACGAAGAAGGGTGGCACCGCGGATAACCCGCCCCTTTTGTGGGAGCGGGTTTTTTGTGTTCGAGGGAAGGGCCGATATGGACCGGAGACGGGTACTGACCGGGGACCGCCCCACGGGGAGGCTCCACCTTCGTGACGCGGAGCCGCATCGACGGCTCACCATCGCCATCGGAGGGCTTGGGGCGTGCTCGCTCTGTTGGCAGGGCCGCCGTTGGCGAGGCCACTACGAGTCTCGGCCCGCCCTGGTGCGCAACATCCTGGAGGACGGATCGCGGCACGCTGGGGCCATCGCTCAGAAGACGATGATGGAGGTACGGGAGGCCATGGGCATCGCGTACCTGGCGCGAAAGTGAGGAGACCATGTACCGTCCGACGCTTGAAGAGGTGAAGGAGATGGCGGCCCAGGGGAACCTGGTCCCCATCTATCAAGAGATCAACGCCGACCTGGAGACCCCGGTCACGGCCTACCTGAAGGTGGCCCGTGGCCCCTATTCGTTCCTGCTGGAGAGCGTGGAGGGCGGCGAGCGGATGGCCCGCTACAGCTTCATCGGCACGGAGCCCTCCCGGATCATCAAGACGGGCGAGGGACAGCCCGGAGGCAAGGTGGACCCCCTGGAGCTCGTGGAGGCCGGCCTCGCAGGCCACCAGCTTGTGCACGTGCCGGGGCTGCCCCGCTTCCATGGCGGCATCGTGGGGTACGTGTCCTACGACACGGTCCACTACTTCGAGCCGCGGGTGCCCGCCCCTCCGAAGGACGCCCTCGGACTCCCCGAGTCCGCCTTCATGCTCGCGGACACCCTGCTGGTGTTCGACCACCTGAGGCAGAAGATCCAGGTCGTGAGCCACGCCTACCTGGACGGCGACGTCGAGGCGGCCTACCGCAAGGCCACGCGCCGCATCGACAGGCTGGTCAAGCGACTGGAGCGGCCCCTTCGCCTCCCGAAAAAGGGCGCCCTCGGGGCGAACGGTGGCGCTGGGCCCTCGGACACGCCCGCGTACACCTCGAACCGGACCCGGGAGGAGTACCACGAGATGGTGCGGCACTCGCGAGAGTACATCATCGCCGGGGACGTGATTCAAGTGGTGCCATCGCAACGCCTCGCCCGGCCGACCGAGGCGAGCCCCCTGGACATCTACCGTGCCCTCCGAGGCAGCAACCCATCGCCCTACATGTACCTGCTGAACCTGGACGACTTCCACATCATCGGCGCGTCGCCGGAGCTGCTGGTGCGTGTCGAGGATGGTCACGTCCTCTACTGTCCTCTCGCGGGCACCCGCCGTCGCGGGCTCACCCCCCAGGAGGACGAGGAGATGGCCCAGGAGCTCCGGACCAACGAAAAGGAGCGGGCGGAGCACATCATGCTGGTGGACCTGGGGCGCAACGACGTGGGCCGGGTCAGCGTTCCCGGCTCTGTGGCCGTCACCGACCTGATGCGCGTGGTCCGCTACTCCCAGGTCATGCACCTGGAATCGGAGGTGGTCGGCGAGCTCCGGCCCGACTACACGATCTACGACGCCCTCCGCTCGTGCATGCCGGCCGGAACCTTGGCGGGCGCGCCCAAGGTCCGAGCCATGGAGATCATCGCCGAGCTGGAGGGGGAGAGCAGGGGGCCGTACGGGGGCGCCGTCGGCTACTTCAGCTTCTCCGGCAACATGGACACCGCCATCCCCATCCGCACCATGGTCCTCAAGGACGGCGTGGGGTACATCCAGGCGGGGGGCGGGCTGGTCTACGATAGCGAGCCGGAGGCCGAGTACCTGGAGACGTTGCAAAAGGCGCGGGCCGTGCTACGGGCCATCGACATCGCGGAGGGGCTGGAGTGACCCGCTGCGCGGGGGCAAGCTTTGCCGTTCGTGGTGAGCCCACTCCCGTTCGTCCTTCGACGGGCTGTATGGACCGGGTTCATCATTAACGGGTGTTCGGGGAC
>CAYTEC010000023.1:0-27905 GCA_964436745.1 uncultured Dehalococcoidia bacterium
CGCCAGGGGCTTCAACAGCGCGAGAGCCCTCCTTGTATCGAGCCCACCCTGGCCGAGGCCACGGAGGACCTTGCGGGGATGCTGGGCGGCGTGGACACTCTGGAAGTTGCCCTCAGGGAAGCGGATCTCGCCTCCGCCCAACAATCTCTGGAGACGGCATCCCGGCGACTTGAGGGCTCGACCCTTCTGGCTCCCATGGCCGGGACTATCTCCTGGGTAGAGATGGAGGCCGGAAAGGAAGTCGCCGCAGGCGCCCAAGTCCTCGAAATCGTAGACCCCACGGTCGTCGAGGTGGACGGCATCGTGGATGAGATCGATGTCCTTCTCATCTATGAGGGAGCGCGAGCGGCGGTGACCATGGACGCTCTGGCAGGCCGAGTGATGGAAGGCATCGTCTCCGACATCTCCGCCGAGGCCACGAACCAGCAGGGGGTGGTCAGCTACCCCGTTCGCATCCGACTGGAGGCGCCCAAGGGAGTCACTCTCTACGAAGGCCTGAGCGCCACGGCCAGCATCATGGTACGCGAGGAGCGAAACGTCTTGCTGGTGCCTTCCCAGGCCGTCTTCGGCACCTTCCAGAAGCCCTTTGTCCGAGTGATGACCGGTGGGAACATCGAGGAACGGGGCGTGGTCCTGGGCAACAGCGACGGCCTCTGGACGGCCGTGCGGGAAGGGCTGACGGAGGGAGACCGGGTAGTCATGGAGTCGATAGGCGCCACTCCGCTCCAGTCTGGCCTTGCAACCTTGAAGACCATCATCCCTGCGGGCGGCGTCAAGAGCAGCAGCAGCTCGAAAGGGCAGAGCACGGGCAAATAGGCGACGGAAAGAGATAGAGATGGGCTGCGTTGGCAGGGCCGACGAGAGAACACGCGCGGCCCCCGCCATGTCGGGCCCACGACGACCGGAATGGCCGGCTCGAGGCGGCCGCTGCCCCTCCCGAACCCTGGTTGACCGACATCCCAGCGAGCGTCCTCGGCAACGCCCTAAACGTTCTCGCCCTGGAAGCGACCCTGGTAGCCTTCCGTCAGCGGCCGTTCCAGCCGGTAGAAGACCAGCTGCAGGACCCTGGCGTCCCGCGCCACCATGAAGCCGGCGGGGTTGTAGACCACCAGCAGCGCCTGGGACCTGCCGTGGTACCCAGCGTCCCACACAGCGTTGTGGATCGCGACCCCGGAGCGCAGAAGGCTCGAACGTGGCTTCCCCAGCGCCATCACATCCAGCGGCAGGCTCACGATCTCGTTGAGCGTGATGCGGTAGGGACCGGGTGGCAGGTGCAGCCTGCCATCGGCGGAAAAGGGCAGCTCGACCGTGCCCGCGAGGCGGCGGTCGGCGTCGGCGACACCCATCGCCCCCGACGACTCGAACGACTCGACGAGGCCCAGCGTCAGATCGAAGCCGTTGGGTTGCAGCTGCGACACCAGGTCTCGATAGTCCTCGACCAGAGGCGGCCGCTCGCGCAGCAAACCGGCGATGGTCTCCCGGTCCAGGGCGGCGCCCGTCACGACGCGTTCCCTCGCTCGCGGGGGTCGTCGCCCGGCGAGCATCGGCGAAGGGTCACGGTCGTGCGACCGGGGTAGGAACGCCTGACGGCCAATGGACCAGCCTCCTGACAGGGTGCGCCTCGTCGGAGCGAGCCAGACAATTACAGCACCCGCGCGCGGACGGGTCAAGGCCGGGGGGCCGTCCGGTCATTGCCACGCGCCCGTGAATCCCCTAGCATGGCCGGGACGTTTCTGCCATGGGAGGATCGAGCGCATGGAGGAGAAGATCGCCGAGCATCGGGTGAACGCGACCGTGGACGACTGCTACATGCTCGCCGAGCAGATTGCCGGGGCGGAGGACATCCTGGTGGAGTTCACAGGGCGCCTGGATGAGGACTCCGGCGGGTTCAGCTCCATGACGTGCGACATCCAGGTGCAGTATCCCCAAGGCATCGTCCAGGTGGGATCGCTGGACTTCCTCGAGCTGACCCAGGACACCACCATGTTTCAGGTGTACGAAAGGCTGCCCGATGGGGCACCCGAGGCGGGCGGCGGGGCGACGGACGGGACAGCCGACTCCACCGTACCCGGTGAACGAAACCTGATCCACGCGATGATGGAGCTGGTCCTCAGCGGACTCAGGGAGCGCGGTTTCCTCGACTGAGCAGGTGGATCACCAGCCTACGGCTGCGCGTCCACCTGCTCCAGGGCCGAGATAGCCCGGTAGAGACCGTGCTGCGACTGGTTGTAGGCCTGGAGCATCCGCTCCCGCTGGCCGGGCGGCAGGCCACGTAGGAACCGGGGCTGGAGCGCCTTCTGCCGCCACATCTCCTCCGTCAGCAGCAATCTCATCTCCAGCCGGGCACGAAGCTCCCGTTCGATGGCTGCGTCAATGCGCTCGGCGAACACCTCGGGGAGGGGCACCAAAGCGGGCGGCGCCGGCTGAGCGTCCGCCGGAGGGGGGCCGACCACGGCCATGGTGCCCCCCATCAACACCACCACATGGCGGGCGTGGCCCGCCATGCGCTCGGCGGTGCGGTCCAGATCGTCGGCGCTCCTCCCTCTGGCCGCCAGCCGCTCCATCTCCCAGGCCCTCAGAAGCGCCAGCCGGGCTTGGAGCTTGGCCTTGCCGTGGTCCGTGGGCACGACCACCAGGAGGAAGCGCTCTTGAGCCGACTTCACTGCGTACATGGGCTCGCCCGGAATGCTGCCCGCCGCCGCGGACGACACGCCCAAGCCGCTGGACACCAGCAGCAAGACGGCCCCCAGGGCCACCGCCCACGGCCGCGCAAGCAGCCCCAGGCCCGGCCACCAGGAGCGGCCGCGAGCCGCGGCGTCCCGGCGCTCCTGAAAGAGACGGTCCAGCAGCGCGCCACGGAACCCCTGCGGCGGAAGCGGTGCGTCCGCCGCGGCCGTGGTGACCATCGCAAGGCGCAGGAGCGGCTCTAGCTCGGACGCGTCGTCGGGATATCGAGCAAGGCACGACTCCACGGTGGCGCCCGCCTCGATCATCTCCAGGCAGAGGTGCAGCGCATCCGCGAGCCGGCGGTCGTCCTTCATGCCCCCGTCATCTCCCGATCTCGGTTCCAGCGCTGGTGGGCGTCAGCACCCGTCGCAGTGCCCTGAGCGCCGAGTACTGCAGGGCCTTGATGGCGTTCTCATTTCGGCGCATCACGGAGCCGGTCTCCGCCAGCGAGAGCCCGCCGATAAACCGCAGGAGGACCACCTGGCGCTGGAGCTCCGTCACCTGGCCGAGGGCCCTCCGAAGCTGCTCGAGGTCCAGCGCCAGCAGGGCGCTCGCCTCCACATCCGTACCGTCCTGAGCGTGGACGATGCTCTCCAGGGGGAGGGTCGGCGCCGCCGCGGTCGCCCGCCGGTACCGATCGACCACGACATTGTGGGCGATGCGGAAGAGCCATGCCGCGAACGGACGGCCCCGCAGCTCGAACCGATGGATGGACCCCACCGCCTTCAGGAAGACCTCCTGGGTCAGGTCCTCGGCGTCGGCCCCGAGTCCGACGCGGGCCGCGACGTACCGAAAGACCCTGTCGAAGAACCGCTCATATATCTGGCCGAAGGCGACCTGGTCCCCCCCTTGGGCCGCCCGCACCAGGCTCTCCATCTCCTGCACAAGGCCTCCCCGAGCGCCGCGCTCTGGCGACGCGCGTCTCCCCGTGCACATGGTATAACGCACGAGCCCCCCGTGGGGAGAGCAGCAGCAGACATGAATCGCCTTGGCCCGTGTGCTAGAATGGCGCCGAACTCTCCCTCGGACCGGAAGAAGCCCATGACCAACGGCGAATCGGCTTCCAGCCATCAGATGTCACACGCCATCCGCCCCATGGAGCTCCGAGACATCGCCGAGGTCGCGGAGATCGAGCGGGAGGCGTTTCCCACAACCTGGCCGCCAACCGCGTTCCGGAAGGAGCTCACCAACCGGCTCGCGCGCTACCTGGTCGCATTCGAGTGCCGGGAGGAGGGCGCGCCGGCGCCGCCACCACCGGAGACCACGCACGTGTCGCGGCCGGGGCTCCTGGGCCGGCTCTTTGGGGGACTTCGCGCGGGAGGCCGCGCCCGGACCGAGGGGCCGGAAAGACCTTCAGGAGAGGGCCTTCTATCGGGGTACGTGGGGATCTGGTTCATGGCCGACGAGGCCCACATCACCTCCATCGCGTCGCGCGACGTCCACCGTGGAACCGGGGTCGGCGAGCTGCTGCTGATCAGCACCGTGGAGCTCGCTCGCCTGCGAGGATCGCGCGTGGTCACCCTGGAGGTCCGGGTGAGCAACGAGCCTGCCAAGGGCCTCTATCGCAAGTATGACTTCCACGAGATGGGCGTCCGCAAGAACTACTACTCGGACAACAACGAGGACGCCTACGTGATGACCACGGACCCCATTGCGTCGCCCGGGTACAGCACTAGGTTCGACGAGCTGGTTTCGGGGCACCGGGACCGCTGGGGCCGCTCAGATCGGATTGTGACGTCCCTCAGCTCGACGCAATGAGACCCAGATAGAGTCGGCAACGACCATTTCAGCCAGGGCGGGGGTTTGTGACGCTTGACACATGCTCACCGCCACGGTACAATTCCCGCGGTGTGCCAGATGGAAATGGTGGATGCACTATAACGTAGCTCAACTACTCAAAGAGCCCACGGGCTCGACGCGGAGACACACGGTTGATGAAGGGTCCCTCCTGCTGGACGAGGTAACGGTAGACCGGCTGGAGGGGTCATTGCTGCTCACCCGCACCGACTTGGGAGTCTGGGTCAACGGAAGCCTCAGGGCGGAGACAGCGGCTACCTGTAGTCGCTGCCTCGAAGAATTCAACCAGTCCTTGGGCTTGGATCTGGACGACCAGTACTACCCCCCAGTCGACCCCGACTCGGGAGATCCCATCGCCGACGCCCTCATGGAGGACGACTCCTTTCGCGTCAGCCCGGCGCAGGTGTTGGATGTCGGCGAGGCGGTGCGTCAGCACGTCCTCGCCCGGACGCCCATGAAGCTCCTGTGTCGGCCGGACTGCGCGGGGATCTGTCCCCAATGCGGGGCGAATCGCAACGTCACACTCTGTCTCTGCACCGAACGACACGACGACCCCCGGTGGGCACGCCTCCACCAGATCCTCGCCTCTGCGGAACCACGTTCATAAGAGAAAGGTCGCTTCGGATGCCCCCCCTTCCTAAGAAACAACTAGCGAAGTCACGACAGCGGTCCCGGGCAGCCCACTATAAGATACAGGGCCCCGCCCGCTCCACGTGCTCCCGGTGCCACAACCCCAAGCTCCCGCACCGGGTGTGCCCCACCTGCGGCTACTACCATGGCCGCCAGGTGATTAATGCGACGTCACCAGGGGAGGGACGGTAACACTCCGAAGAGACGGCCTGAACGTGGGATCGCGGGAACGATAATCCCGGAAGCCGGAAGATGCCGGCGACGAAGCGATGCCACCGGGACGTGCGATAAGGAGTTCGATATGACTAATGTCACAAGCGTCTCACCAAACTTGAATGCCAAGTCCGCGTTCGTATTCCCCGGCCAGGGCGCCCAGCGCGTGGGCATGGGGAAGGATCTGTACGTGGGGTCGCTCGCGGCCCGGCAGGTCTTTTGGGAAGCGGATTCCGCTCTTCGCACATCGCTCACTCGGACCATGTTCGAAGGTCCGGAGAATGAGCTCGCCAGGACCGTCAACACCCAGCCCGCGATCCTGACCATGAGCCTGGCATGCCTGAAGGCGGCCGAGGCTTCGGGAGCGGAGAACCTGCCGACGCCACACCTGGTGGCAGGCCACAGCCTCGGCGAGTACACCGCGCTGGCAGCGGCGGGCGTGCTGAGCACCGGCACAGCCGTGCGCCTGGTCCGCGAACGGGGACGGCTGATGCAGGAGGCTTCGGAGCTCCAGGCGTCCGGGATGGCAGCCGTCATCGGCCTGGACGAGCTGGCGCTGGAAGAGGTGTGCCGGGAGACAGGCACCTACATCTCCAACATCAACGCCGAGGACCAGATTGTGATAGCCGGCGACCGGGTTTCCCTGGCGCGGGCCATTGACCTGGCAGGGCTCCGAGGCGCCAGGCGGGTCATCGCGCTGCAAGTCAGCGGCGCTTTCCACACAACGTTCATGAAGCCAGCCGAGGCCGGAATGGCCGAGGCGATCGAGGACGCCCCCTTCGAAGACCCCACGATTCCGGTAATCTCCAACTGCACCGGCCAGCCCCTGACCACTGGCAATGCCATCAAGGAAGACCTACTGAGTCAGCTCTGCTCGCCGGTCCAGTGGAGGCGCTCGGTGCTCTACATGCGAGAGGCTGGTATCGGCCGCTTCTTCGAGATCGGCCCGGGCCGAGTCCTGGCGGGGCTGATTCGCAAGACGTATCCTGAAGCAGAGGTCATCGGCATCAACGATCTTGAGGGCGCCCGCGCGATGGCGGGGTAGTGAGCATCCGTGACGTCTCATTTGACGTCCAGCACGGAAGAGACGCCTGAAGGGATCGAGGACGACGAGGAGTGGGATCGGTCTGATCTCCCTCCCCGACGCCAAGCGCGAGCGGTGGCGCTTCAGGTGCTCTTCGAACTGGACATGACCCAGCATGACCCGGAGGTCGTCCTTGGGTGGGCCCTGGACGAAAGTGCCCTTGTGCCAAGCAGCGCGGCGTTCGCCCGGAGGCTGGTGATTGGCGTGAAGGCCCATCAGCAGGTTCTGGACGACCGGATCAGGCACCTTGCCCCGGCCTGGCCGCTCCACCAGCTCGCCGTCGTGGACCGGAACCTCCTGCGAGTAGCGACGTTCGAAATCATGATCGAAAAGCGAATCTCGCCCAAGGTCGCCATCAATGAAGCAGTGGAGCTCGCCAAGCTCTTCGGCAGCGATAGCTCCCCACGCTTCGTGAACGGCGTCCTCGGCTCGGTCGTGGAGACCGAGGACCGAGAGGGCGAGTAGAAAGGGTGAGACGGAATGCCCACCGTCTATGATCGCGTCAAGCGTGTCGTGGTGGACCGACTGGGGGTCGAAGACGAGGATGTCACGCTCGAAGCGTCCTTCACGGACAACCTGAACGCGGACTCTCTGGACCTAGTCGAGCTCATCATGGCGTTCGAGGAAGAGTTCTCCCAGGGAGGACTCCAGGTGGAGATCTCCGACGAAGAGGCGGAGGGGATCCGAACGGTCGGACAGGCCGTGGAGTTCCTCAAGGGAAAGGGCGTCGAAGAAGACTAGGCCGTCCCGTTCCCCCATCCGACCGCACTTCCTGATCAGCCCCTCCAACACCGTCAACGCCCGTTGGGGGGCCGTGCCGAGCCAAAGGGACTGGGCCATGCGCCCGGTCCTTTTGGCGTGCGAGGGCCTCGCACGCGCATAGAGGGCACGCAAAGCGTACCCCCCACCCAAACCCTCGCGACGGACGCTACTTCGGCCCCCCGATCCAGCCCACTCGCCTTGGGGCGGCAGCGGCTCGATGGGGCGCGCTTACCGCCCGCCGCCCTCGATTGCCCGCTATGCGGGTTCATGCTATGATGCGGCCTTGGGCTCGCTCCCGTTAGCCCTCTCAGCCACACTGCGGAGTCCGGCATGGGTGCCCAGACCGTCCCCTGGAGCGGCGCCAACACCTACCGAGGAGCCGCCGCCGCTATCGGCGCCGTCATCCTATTGATGGCCCTCGTTCCTGTCCTCCGAAATCTGGGTCTTCAGGAGGCGCCCTTCGCGCAGCTCGCCCTCGTCGGGGCGCTGGAAGGCGTGCTCCTGGTCATCGTGTGGGTCCTGGCTGTCCGACCGCACGGCGCCACCCTGGCCCGGCTGGGATTCCGCCGATCCAGCCTGTTCACTCTGACCGCGCTGCCGCTTCTGTTCCTGGCCGCGAGCATCGGCGCGGCCACGCTTTATACCTTGATCGTCGAGCTCGCGGGGGTCTCGTGGCTCCGACCGCCGGCTTTCCCCGAGGCGCTCCGGGGCCTCTCAGGCGCTCGGGGTATCGTTACAGCCGCCCTTGTCGTCGGGTGGGCGCCACTGGCGGAGGAAACGTTCTTCCGAGGGTTCCTCTTCCAGGGGCTGGTCTCCAGCTTCGGACCCACCCGGGCAGCCGCGGCATCGGCCCTCCTGTTCGCGACGAGCCACGGGTCCGTGGCGCTGCTCGCGCCGACCTTCGCCTCGGGGCTGCTGCTGACGTGGCTATTCACGCGGACCCGCTCGCTCTGGCCGGGCGTGCTCGCGCATGCCCTCCAGAACGGCATCGTCCTGTCCGTGGCGCGCTGAGGAGATGCCCGTGGGCTGGCAATGCATCGAAGACCGACTGAGCGAGCCCCGGGAAGCGGGAAGCCCCGCCATCATCCCATACCTCACGGTGGGGTTCCCGGACGTGGCGACGACTCTGGAGATGGCGCCGGCGCTGGAGGAGGCAGGAGCGGCGGTGATCGAGCTGGGGGTGCCTTTCAGCGACCCCCTGGCCGATGGACCCACCGTCCAACAGTGCGGCTTCCACGCCCTTCGCCAGGGCGTCACGCTACGGCGGTGCCTTGAAGCGTGTGCGACGCTCCGGGCGCGCGGATTGACCGTTCCGTTGGTCTTCATGGGCTACTACAACCCTCTCCTGGCATATGGACTGGAAGCCCTCGCCGGGGACGCGGCGTCGGCGGGCCTGGACGGGTTCATCGTCCCGGACCTCCCCGCCGAAGAGGCTGGGCCGCTGCTGGCGGCGTGCGAAGCACGGGAACTAGCGGTCGTCCCGCTGCTGGCTCCCACGAGCACGGACCAGCGTGTCGCGGCGGCGTGCGGCCGGGCGCGGGGCTTTGTCTACTGCGTGAGCCGCCTGGGCATCACGGGGGCGCGTCAGGAGCTATCGGAGGATGCGCACTCCCTGGTCCGCAGGGTACGCAAGTACACGGACCTGCCAGTGGCGGTGGGCTTCGGAGTATCGAGCCCTGAGCACGTGGCGGAGCTGGGAAAGGTGGCGGACGCCGTGGTCGTCGGAAGCGCGCTGCTGAAGGCCGTCTCAGAGGCGCCGCCCGGGCTGGAGGCAGTCCGCGCCCGGGAGTTCCTCGCGCGGCTTGGCGGCAATGGGAGTCCAACCGAAGGGAGCCACGCATGACCATGCTCTGCCGAGGGATCCGCGGGGCCACCACCGCGGATGAAAACACAAAGGAAGCGATCCTGGAGGCGACGACGGAACTGCTCCAAGAGCTCGCGGCCGCCAACGATATCGACCCGGACTACATCGCGGGGATCTGGCTCACGACGACGCCGGACCTGAACGCGGAGTTCCCGGCGGTGGCGGCCCGGATCGGCATGGGGTGGACCCACGCGGCCCTCATGAGCGGGCACGAGATGGCGGTCCCGGACGCCCAGGAGCGCTGCATCCGGGCGCTCATCCTGTTGAACACAGAGAAGAAGCCCGAGGAGATCAATTTCGTCTACCTGCGGGGAGCGGTCAACCTGCGGGGCCGCCAGGGCCGCGGGGAGACAAGCTAATCAGAACGCCCATGCGGGAATTGGAGGATGGATCCGTGATAGTCGTAATGCGGCAAGGTTGCACAGAGGAGGAGGTCCGGGGGGTCCGTGAGCATATCGAGACGAAGCCCGGAATTCGCGCCCACCTCTCCGAGGGAATGGAGCGGACCATCATCGGCGTCATCGGCCAGGCGCCGCCGGACTTTCGCAACGAGCTGGAGCAGCTCAATGGCGTGATGGAGGTGGTGCCCATCTCCCGACCCTACAAGCTGGCGGGCCGCGAGATACACCCGGCAGACACGCTGGTGAAGGTAGGGGATGTGACGGTTGGGGGCAACGAGGTCGTGGTCATGGCTGGCCCATGCTCGGTGGAGAGCGAGGAGCAGATCCTGTCCACCGCGCACGCAGTCAAGGCCGCGGGCGCGCGCATCCTGCGGGGCGGCGCTTTCAAGCCACGCTCCTCCCCCTACTCTTTTCGGGGCATGGGGGTTGCTGCCCTCAAGCTGCTCGCAAAGGCCCGTGCCGAGACGGGGCTGCCCGTAGTCACGGAAGTGATGACGACGGAAGACGTGGACGTGGTGGCCGAGTACGCGGACATCCTGCAAATCGGAGCGCGCAACGTCCAGAACTTCAACCTGCTGGACGCAGCCGGCGCGATCCGCAAGCCCGTGCTCCTCAAGCGCGGGTTCGCTACCACCTACGAAGAGTGGCTGCTGGCCGCCGAGTACATCCTCGCCGGGGGCAATAAGGACGTCATTCTGTGCGAGCGCGGGGTCCGCACATTCGAGACCTACACTCGCAACGTCCTGGATCTGGCGGCGATACCCGCCGTCAAGCGCCTCAGCCACCTGCCGGTCATCGCTGACCCGAGCCACGGCACGGGCAAGTGGCACCTGGTCGCGCCGATGGCGCTGGCATCCGTGGCCGCGGGGACGCACGGCCTCCTGATCGAGGTCCACCCAAACCCCGACCGTGCCCTCTCCGACGGCCCCCAGTCCTTGACGTTCGAGAACTTCCAGCGACTGATGGAGGGGATCCGCGGGGTCTCCGTGGCCGTGGGGAAGACGGTGGCGCCCGCGACGGACCGGGTGCCGAGCTAGAGCCGCCCCCGCCCGACGGGTCGCGGGGACCCTGGGCGCCGAGCATCGACTCCACAGGGTCGGCTCGTGCTCCACGGCGTCCTGGTAGGCCGTGTGGGAGCGTCACGGCGGAAGCATGACGGCGAGGCCGTCCGCCACGCCGACCACGGATACGTGAGGTCGTTGGTCGTTTCATGAAGGCGATCGAGGAGCTGGACAGTCTGCACCCTTCGGGGCCCACGCTGATCTCCGTCGGCGTGTTCGATGGCATCCATCGGGGCCACCAGCACCTGCTGGGCCGACTCAAGGCCGAGGCTGAGAGCAAGGGATTTCGGACCGCCGTCGTGACGTTCCGTAACCACCCTCGGGAGGTCCTGCGCCCGGGGGAGCGGGTCCCGCGCCTCACCACCATCGAGGATCGCATCCATCTGCTAGACAAGTTCGGGATCGACCTCGTAGCACCGCTCACCTTCGACATGGAGCTGTCCCAGGTCCGGGCGCGCGACTTCGTCGCTCTCCTGCAGGATAAGCTGGAGATGCAGGGCCTGGTGGTGGGCCCTGACTTTGCCTTGGGGCACAAGCGGGAAGGAACAATCCCAGTGCTCCGGGAGCTAGGCGCGGAGATGGGGTTCACGGTCACAGACGTGGAGCGTCTGGACCTGGGCGGTCTGCCAGCCCGCAGCTCCGCCATCCGCAGCGCCGCGGCGGATGGCGACATGGCCTCGGCGGCGCTCCTGCTGGGCCGTCCATTCACGCTCTCCGGGCACGTGCAGCACGGTGAAGGGCGTGGGCGCGGCCTCGGCTTCCCAACAGCAAACCTGGAGATTCACCCAGACCTGCTGCTACCCCCGGACGGGGTCTACGCCACCTGGCTGAAGATCGCCGACGTCTACCACCCATCCGCCACCAACATCGGGCTCCGGCCCACTTTCGGCCCCGGCCAGCGCACCGTGGAGACCCACGTGATGGACTTCGATGGGGACCTCTACGAGACGGACGTGCGCCTGGCCTTCGCCGTCAGGCTCAGGGACGAGCTACGCTTCGACACGCCGGACGCGCTGGTGGACCGAATGCACCAGGACGTGGTGGAGGCGCGGGCGGCCCTGGCGAGCGCCGCCGGGCTGCTCGCAGACGCGGAGCGCTGGGCCTGACGCTGGGGGCAACCCCCTACCTGCCGAAGAGCACTCCATCGGCCGACGGTCGTCTTCCGAGATCCACCGTCACCTGGTCACGCTCACCGTTTTCGCGGAGGATGTCCAGCACCACCTCGTCCCCGGGAGCGGTGTGCTCGATCAGGTAGCTAATAAGGTCGTCCATGCTCTGAATAGGCGTGCCGTCGACACCCGCGATCACATCCCCACCCACGGCCACGGGCTGGTCTCCGACGACAGCGCTTCGCTCACCGCCCCGTAGGCCGGCCTCCCAGGCCGGACCGTCTTCGACGACCTCCACGACCAATGCGCCACGGGCCCCGGCGGGGAGGTCCATGAGCCTCGCGACGCCCTCCGCAAGAGGCACTCCGCTGATCCCGAGCCACGCGTACTCGTAGCGGCCGTTGTCGATGAGCACTGGGATCACGCGCTTCGCCATGTTGATGGGCACGGCAAAGCCGATTCCGGAGAAGCTGCCGCTGCGGCTGAGAATCTGGGTGTTCACACCTATCACCCGGCCTCCGCGGTCCAGCAGGGGGCCGCCTGAGTTACCGGGGTTGATGGCGGCGTCGGTCTGGATCACACGGGGAATGGAAAACGGGCTGTTGCCGCTGCGAATGGTGCGTCCGATCGCGCTCACGATGCCCGTGGTCATCGTGAACTCCTGACCGAAAGGGTTGCCGATGGCGACTGCCATCTGGCCGGCGCGCACGCCGTCGCTGTCACCCAAGACCACCGGGGTAAGCCCCTCCGGGTCACCCTGCAGCTCCAGGACGGCCAGGTCCGAGTCTGGATCGCTCCCCAGCACCCGGGCCTCCATCCTCGTCCCATCCGCGAAGATCACGATGACGGCCTCCACGCCCTCGACGACGTGGTGGTTGGTCACAATGCGACCACGATCGTCCCAGACGAAGCCGGAGCCCTCGCCCTGAAGCTGGAGTCCCTGTGACACGCGGATCGACACCAGGCTGGGCACTGTCGTGTCGTATATGCGCCCCAGGACCTGCTCTTGCGCCGCGACGATCGCCTCGGCCTCGTCCGTCACGGCGATGGCGGGGGCGGCGGCCGGATTGGAAATCTGTTGGCCTGCAACCGCAGGCGCCGCGACCTCCTTGGCCGCGGGCCCGCAGGCCGCCGCGAGCAGTGCGAGGACGAGCAGAACGCCACCTACCATTGCACGGGATCCGCGGGATGAAGCGAAGATGCGTGCCACGGTCTTCCCCCAGTCTGTGATATGTCGGCTGAGCAGTATAACGAACGAGGCCCACGTTCTGGTATCAACCGAAGGGTTCGATGGCATGGAGGGACACCGAGATGCAAGGATCGCCTGAGGAGAGGGTCCGACACGCTCGGCTCGCCACGGCCACGGATGCCCTGCGCGGGCCTCGGCGCCCGCCCAACCCCTAGTCGTCTAGCCTGCGGCCCAGGTCGCGGAGGAACCGCTGGATGTCGGGCGCTAGGGGCGGCGGCTGTGGCTCGGAGTCTTCGCCGTTCGAGGTTTGCTCATCACGGCTGTCGTACTGGATCTCCAGCCGTGCCACCAGATCCCGCGCGGCCCGATTCTGCTCCATCTCCTCGTTCACCTGCTCGTACTGCTGCACGCCCATCTCCCCCTCGGGGAAGTCGAGCGGCATGCCGTACAGGACGCCCACGGCCTCCAGCAAGCGAGCCGCGCCAGTGAAGTCCTCGTCGAGCTGAAGGTACTGGGGAAGGTGCGTCATCAGTGACAAGTTCGCTATGCCCAGCTTCTCTTGCTCCTGGTTGAGCAACCCCATGATGCTGGTAGGCCCCTGGTAGGTGCTCTGGCGCTGGGTGACCAGATGCCCCAGGCGCTGCTGAGCCTCGCCCGCCAGCAACCCCGTCAGCATGAGCGGCCTGGTGTGCGGAACCGCATTCCACATGGCGCCGACCCGGCAGTGCCGCTTCACATTGAAGTGCTTGAACAGCTCCACAATGGAAGCGATGTAGTCTTCCGCCATGGCGTGCGGCTCCAGAAGGTGGATGAAAAGCAGGTCCGGGTAGCCCTCTTTCGAGGCATAATTCACGACGGTGTTGGGGATTTCCAGCCGCCGCTCGCCGTCCACCATTTGGGTGGTGGGGCGGTAGCGTGTGAAATCGAAGAACGTTCCCGGGGTCTCCAAGCGCGCCAGCTCTTGGGCTTCGAACCGCTCCTCCAGACGAGTCAGCGTCAGGGTGCCCGCCGCTCCGGCGTCGATCCACGGATGGAGGATCGAAATCACGTGGGGCTCGTTCAACGCCGGAACGGGCTCGTTGACCAGAAAGGCGCCGATCTTCATGACAGTGTCCTTAACGAAGCTTGGCAACTTCGCCATTATACCAGCAACAGCGCCGCGCCGCCCCTTGCACACGCCCTGGTGAGTCCACCGGACCGGACACAGGAGAGACGCCGCTCGTCGCGACGGAACGCGGCGCGAACGCGGACGACGACGACGATCCCTGGCCACGGACGGCCCTGGCTCGGGGCCGGTGGGCGGGTCTGGCGAATCCGCCCCACGATGGGGTACGATAACTCCGAATGTCTTCAGCATGAGCGAGGAGCTCCGTATGGCCCTGGACTCGGCCACTCTGCACCGGCTCACGAAACGGGCCGTCGCGGAGATCATCGACGAGAGCGAATTCCGCCGTCTGCTCGGCCGGGACAGGCCGCTCCGTCTAAAGATGGGCTTCGACCCTTCCAGCCCAGATATCCACCTGGGCCACGCTGTGGGGCTGCGAAAGATACGCCATCTCCAGGACCTGGGGCACACCGCAGTGGTCATCGTGGGCGACTGGACGGCCCAGATCGGCGACCCGAGCGGCCGGTCCCTCACGCGGCCGATGCTCACCCACGAAGAGGTGGTCGCCAACGCCGAGACGTACCTGGCCCAGTTCTGAAAGGTGGTGGACCGGGAACGCACGAACGTGGTCTGGCAGAGCGACTGGTTCGGCGATTTCACGCTGGCTCAGGTCATCGACCTGGCCCGTCGCTTCACCGTGGCCCAGCTCCTGCAGCGCGAGGACTTCCGCCGGCGGTGGGACAGCAATCAGCCAATCGCCATCACGGAGCTGCTTTACCCGCTGCTCCAGGCGTACGACTCCGTGGTGGTCCGGTCCGACGTGGAGTTCGGCGGCACCGACCAGAAGTTCAACCTCCTCATGGGTCGTGAGCTCCAGGTGATGATGGGCCAGCTCCCCCAGCAGTGCTACATGGTCCCCATCCTGGTGGGCACCGATGGGACCCAGAAGATGAGCAAGAGCCTGGGAAACTACATCGGCATCGAAGAGCCTCCTGAGGAGCAGTACGGCAAGGTCATGTCATTGCCGGACCGCCTGATCGTCCCCTACTGCGAGCTGCTGACGGACATCCCCGAAGGGGAGATGCAGGAGATGGCGGACACCATGGAGGCCGGAGCGGTCAACCCCATGGACCTCAAGAAGCGCCTGGCCAGGGACATTGTCACCCAGTTCTGGGGCGCGCCTAGCGCGATTCAGGCCGAGCGCTACTTCGAGCAGCTCTTCCAGCGGCGAGAGGTGCCGGACTCGGTTCCCACCCGACGGTTCACCCGGGAGGTCGCCACCTCCGGCGACGTGACCTACCGCTTCCATGCCGACGGCGAACCGGACGTCGCCATCCCCGCGGACACCTCTGCGGCGGGCGTTCTCCACATGCTGGGACTCGCCTCCAGCCGGGCCGAGGCGAAGCGGCTGTTGTCACAGGGATCGACCGAGGTCAACGGCCAGCAGGTTGTCGATGTCCTTCCCATCGACGACCAGTCCGTCATCCGCGTCGGGAAACGTCGGTTCCTACGGCTGGTGGAGGACCGGGAGTAGGCAATCTGCCTCTCCTCCGGCGAAAGCTGGGAAGCCCGCTTCCGCCGCGCCGAGCCTTGGATGGGACCGCGTCTTGTAGTAGAATTCACGAATCCCCCAGTCGAAACGCCGGTAGGAGGTCCCACGGTGAATCTGCGTGTGCCTGGCCCAACCCCGTGTCCAGAAGACGTGCTCCAGGCTGGGGCGCAGCCCATGATCAACCATAGGGGCCCCGAGTTCGCGGAGCTGATCGGCCGGATTCACGGTCGCCTCCAGCAAGTGTTCCACACCGAGCGTGAGGTGGCGATCCTCACCGCGTCTGGCACTGCCGCCATGGAGGCAGCGATAGTCAACCATCTGTCGCCGGGAGACCGGATGCTGTCCATCAGCATCGGCGTCTTTGGCGACCGGTTCGCCCAGGTGGCGCAGGCCTACGGCGCGGACGTGGTCAAGCCGGATATCCCCTTCGGGACCGCGGCGGACCCAGGGATGGTCCGCGCCGCTCTGCGCGAAGACTCGAGCATCACGGCGGTGGCCGTCACCCATAACGAGACCTCCACCGGCGTCACCAACGACCTGGCGTCCATCGCGCGGGTCGTGCGGGAAGAGAACCGACTGCTGCTGGTGGACGCCATCAGCAGCCTGGGCTGCATGCCTCTGGAGACCGATGCCTGGGAATGCGACGTGGTGGTGACCGCGTCCCAGAAGGGATTCATGGTCCCGCCGGGCCTGGCGTTCGGCGCGCAGAGCGAGCGGGCCGTCGAGGCGTCCAAGCAGGCCCGAATGCCCCGCTTCTACCTGGACTTCGAACGCCACCTGACCACCTTCCGCCGGGGCCAGACGCCGTGGACCCCAGCCGTGTCCCTATTCTTCAGCCTTGACGTGGCGCTGGAGAGGATGCTTGGAGAGGGCATGCCCGCCGTGTACGAAAGGCATGCGGCCGTGGCACAACACGCACGGGACGGTGTGAAGGCCCTGGGCCTGAGGCTCTTTGCCGCCGACGAGGCAACCGCCTCCAACTCGGTGACTGCGGTCCGAGTCCCAGAGGGAGTGCAAGCCCGCGAGCTTTTGGGCATGCTCCGGACCGAGCACCAGGTGGTCCTGGCCGGCGGTCAGGCGACCCTGGAGGGACAGATCTTCCGCATCGGGCATCTGGGCCATGTGTCCACGGCCGAGATTGACGGGGTCCTTGACGCCCTCCGCGTGGTTCTGCCAAAGGTCGGCTTCGCCACGGGGGCGTAAGCACGCTGGGGCAACGCTCGTCGCAGGCTCTGCGGAGCACGACACGAGCGGAGACACAGGCGAACCGCGGCCGCATTCAGTCGCCCGCCCTGGCGAGAGGGCACGGGGCCGCCGGAGAGAGCCTTGACGCTGCAAAGGAGCACCTGTGAAGGTCCTAGTCGCTGACCCAATCCACAACGCGGGCGTGGAGCTGCTGCGTGCCCAACCGGACCTGGAGGTCACGGTCCAAACCGGCATGAGCCCCGCCGAGCTGCTGGAGGCGATCGGCGACGTTGACGGCCTGGTGGTGCGCAGCGAGACCAAGGTCACCGCCGACGTGCTCGCCGCCGCGGAGCGCCTTCAGGTGGTGGGGCGCGCGGGCGTGGGCGTGGACAACATCGACCTGGACACGGCCACCCTGCGCGGGGTGGCCGTGGTCAACGCGCCGACGGGGAACACGGTGGCGGCCGCGGAGCACACCATAGCCGTCCTTTTCTCTCTGGCGCGCAAGATACCTCAAGCCGATGCCTCCCTCAAGCGCGGCGAGTGGACCCGGGGCGCCTTCATGGGCGTGGAGATCCAGGGCAAGACCCTGGGCGTCATCGGCCTGGGTCGGGTGGGCTCGGAAGTCGTGCGGCGGGCGCGCGGCTTGGACATGCACGTCCTGGGCTATGACCCGTTCGTCGCCGCCGAGCGCGCGGGCCGGATCGGGGCGGAGCTCGCATCTCTGCAGGACCTGCTGGCCAAGAGCGACTTCGTGACCATCCACACGCCGCTCACCGACGCCTCCAAGAGCCTGTTGGGACCCCGTGAGCTCGCGCTGCTGAGGCCGGGAACCTACATCATCAACGTTGCGAGGGGCGGACTCGTCGACGAGGAGGAGCTGCTGCGGGCGCTGGACGAGGGGCGCGTGGCAGGCGCGGCCCTGGACGTCTTCAGCCAGGAGCCTCCCGCTGATTACCGACTGGCCCAGCACCCCAAGGTCGTCGGCACCCCCCACCTGGGTGCCTCCACCGTGGAGGCCCAGGCGGGCGTGGCCACGGAGGTGGCGGAGCAGGTGCTGGCGGTGCTCCGAGGGAACGCCGCCTCAAACACTGTCAACGCGCCGTTCGTTGCGCCCGAAACCCACGCCGTGATCGCCCCCTACCTCGGGGTCGCCGTGGACCTCGGCAAGATCGCCATCCAACTCGCGGAGGAGCAGCTCACGGGCATCTCCCTCCAGTACCAAGGGGAGATCGCCGATGGAGACACCGGCCCGCTCAAGGCCGCCGCTCTCATCGGCCTACTCCAGCCAGTGACCGACGAGCGGGTGAACCTTGTCAACGCCTCGCTCCTAGCGAAGCAGCGGGGGCTCGAGGTCCGCGAGGACCGGGACCCGACACCGGCGGAGCATGTGAACCAGATCACCGTGAGCCTGGCCGCCAGGGGAGGGGCCGTGGTGGCCTCCGGGGCGCACACGCGCGGGCGGACCCACATCCTGCGGGTAAACGACTACTTCATGGACACCACGGTGGACAGCCCGTACCTGCTGTTCGTCGAGAACCGAGACCAACCAGGGATCATCGGCGCGGTGGGGACCATAGCGGGAGAGCACGACATCAACATCAGCTTCATGGACGCGGGCCGGCTGGCGCCGCGGGGGCAAGCGATGATGGTCGTCGGCATGGACGAGCCTGTGCCCGATGCAGCGCTAGCCCGTTTCCGGGCCATCCCAGGTGTGGTGAGCGCCCGCCTGGTCCGCATGTAGCCACGTCGCATCGCCACCGCGTTAACTGTCGCGGAAACCCGCGACACAATCAACTCCATAACGGACCCACTGATCCGCGATCGGCGCGCCGTCCCCACTGGGAACCGGCAAGGCAGCGGCCTCGCTATCGCACCCCGGACGAGCGGCGGATGGTCACACCCAGCTTTGGCGAAGCGCCGCAGGTTCCACGAGCACATACCACGAACGCTTACGCACGCCAATATGGCGACATTGCAGCTTGCGAGAAAATCGGGTATTCTCGTAAGTGATATTTCGTACGTGGCATAGCCACACGGCAAAACCCAAGGGGGTCCAGGTGCCGGATTTCAGGCTCATTACGACGGGAGAGGCCCAGGCTCGGACAGCGACGGGGAAGCGTGCGCAGCTCCTCCAAGAATACGTTGGGTACATTCAGCAGCTCCGAGAAGGGAGTGCGGGAACGCTCAGCCCCGCAGCTGGCGAGTCGCTCGCGGCGGTCAGGCGACGGCTGGGCAAGGCAGCGGCGGCCACGGGCCGGGATCTCGTGATAAAGCGGACCGCGGACGCCCTCCACTTCTGGGACCGCGAGGGGAGCCAGACCGCCCACCGAAGGCCCGGTCGACCTCGGAAGAACCCCCTGGCCTAGCACCGCGCCAACGCCAGGCAACGAACGCAATGAGCCCCCGGAGTCCGGGGGCTCTTTGCGTTCCCGCGACACGGCCACGCTGGTACAATGGACCGAGACGTCGTCCAGACCGCGCGGGAGGCCCAAACCGGTCCCTTGAGCAAGACGAGCGGACAGACTCTCTTTTTTTGCGGACACTGTGGCGCTGAGAGCCCCAGGTGGATGGGGTTCTGCCATGCGTGCGGCGCCAGGGACCCGCTGGTGGAGGCGCCCCGGCCCCGTCGCGGCGAAGGCCCGTGGGCGGCCGCCCACGGCAGCTCCGTCCCCCTGCAACTCTCCGACGTATCGCTGGACGACACCCCACGGATCCTTCTGCCGTACGCGGAGTTGAATCGTGTCCTGGGGGGCGGCCTGGTGCCGGGCTCGATCCTCCTCATGGCCGGGGACCCGGGCATCGGCAAGTCCACGCTCCTGCTGCAGATCGCAGCCGCCCTGGCCCCGAAGGGGCGCGGCCGCCAGGCCGATGCGGCGCAGCCGCAGGGCGGCGTCCTCTACGTCTCGGGGGAGGAGTCGGCGGCTCAGGTCAGGATGCGGGCCGAGCGGCTCGGGATCGACGGCCACGGCCTCTACCTGCTCGGCGAAACCGACGTCGCCGAGGCTCTCCGCTGGATGGATAATACCGCGCCCGCCGCGGTCATAGTCGACTCGATCCAGACCCTGTACACGGAGGACGCACCCTCCACCCCAGGGAGCGTCGCGCAGGTCCGCGAGTGCACGCGCCTCCTCCTGGGCTGGGCCAAGGCCAGGCAGACGCCGGTGCTTCTCTCGGGCCACGTCACCAAGGAGGGCGACGTCGCCGGCCCCCGGGTGCTGGAGCACATGGTGGATGTGGTGCTCTACCTGGAAGGCGAGAGCCTGGGTCCATACCGCGTGGTCCGCAGCGTGAAGAACCGCTTCGGCTCCACGGACGAGGTCGCCCTCTTTCAGATGCAAGGCAATGGCCTCTCCGAAGTGGAAGACCCCTCCCAGGCCCTCCTCAGCCAGCGGCAGGGGCCCCTGGTGGGCGCCATTGTATGCCCGGTGGTCCAGGGAAGTAGACCACTCCTGGTGGAGGTCCAGGCCCTCACATCGCCGGCCGTCGGGCCGGTCCCGCGCCGCGTGGCGAACGGGCTCGAAACCAACCGGCTAACCATGCTCGCCGCGGTCCTCTCCAGGCGCGCTGGACTTCCACTGGGCGGCCAGGACATCATCGTCAACGTAGCCGGGGGGCTGCGCGTCAGCGAACCCGCCACGGACCTCGCGACCGCCCTCGCCATCGCCTCCGCGTTTCGGAACCAGCCTCTGGCGCCTGACCTGGTCGCCCTCGGAGAGGTCGGCCTCAGCGGAGAGATCCGCCCGGTGCCTCAGATGGGACGGCGACTGCAGGAGGCGGCGCGGCTCAGGCTGCGAAGGGCTATCGGTCCGATGGAGGCTGCCCGGGAGAGCGTCGACGGCATCGCGGTGACGCCCGTTTCGACCCTCTCGCGAGCCCTGACCGCGGCCCTCCCCAAGGAGCGTGGCCGGGCGCGGGCAGACACGGGCTCGCCGGACGACGCGGAGGACTGAATGACCGTCGTCGAACGCAAAGCGGCCCGACTGGATGCCGTCCTGCACGAGATGGGCTCGGTGCTGGTGGCCTACTCCGGCGGCGTGGACAGCGCCTACCTGGCAGTCGCCGCACGCGATGCGCTTGGGGAGCGGACCCTTGCCGTCACGGCGGTCTCCCCATCGCTGGCGCCCTCGGAGCGCGACGACGCCATTGCGCTGGCTCGCCAGTTCGACCTTCGCCACCAACTGATCCACACCGACGAGGTCGAGGATCCCCGCTACGCGGCCAACGGCCCCCGCCGTTGCTACTTCTGCAAGACGGTGCTCAACGCTAGCCTGCGCGATTTGGCCGCCGCGGAGGGCTTCGCTTGGGTCGCAAGCGGCACCAACTCGGACGACCTCGGCGACTTCCGCCCGGGGCTGGCCGCGGGCCGAGAGTTCGGCGTCCGGAACCCCCTAGTCGAAGCTGACCTGACCAAGGGGGACGTGCGACACCTCTCTCGTAGCCGTGGCCTGCCGACGTGGGACAAGCCCGCCCAGGCATGCCTCTCTTCCCGCATCCCCTACGGCACGCCGGTCACGGTGGAGGCCCTCACCCGCATCGGCCGCGCGGAAGCCCACGTCCGCTCGCTCGGCTTCCGGCAGGTCCGGGTCCGCGACTTTGGCGCGGAGGCGCGCGTCGAGGTCGACCCGGAGGCGGTGCCCCGGTTGCTCGAAGACCATGTCCGCGACGACGTGGTGTCACACCTTCACTGGCTCGGCTACTCCACGGTGACGTTGGACCCGGACGGATACCGCATGGGCGCCCTGAACGATGCGCTCCGCCGTCGCGACGGGCGAGGAGACTGACCGGGCGCACACCCGAACCCCACGCCGGCGAAAACAGCGTCCCAGGGCGGAGGACGACACGTTGCGGACTGGCTACCTGTCGCTCATTGGGGGCGCCAGCGGCGATATGCTGCTGGCGGCCATTCTCGACGCGGGCGTCGACCCGGCGGCGCTCACAGGTGAGCTGCGAAAGCTGGACCTGCCCGAGCATCGGATCGAGGTCCGGCCGGAGCGGCGCGGGGGCGTCCAGGGAACGCACGTTTCGGTTCGGTTCGAGAACGAAAGCGGCCCGCCGAAGGGATGGGCCGAGTTCGCCGCGCTCATCGAAACGAGCAGCCTCTCCCCTAGGGTCCGCGGGCGGAGCCTGACGGTGTTACGGATGCTGGAGGAGGCGGAGCGCCGCGCCCACCGGGTCGCGGCCGATGCCCCCGCCGAGCCGCTGCACGAGCTGGGGTCATTCGATACCGTGGTGGACATCGCGGGGACCGTGGCGGGCCTGGAACTCTTGGAGATCGAGCGGCTCCATGCCTCGCCCCTGCCCCTCGGCGGCGGCGTCATCTCGACGGGACACGGCCCCCTTCCCGCGGCATCCCCGGCGACGCTCGAGTTGGTATCGATGGCCCACGCCCCCGTGACGCCCCCGCCGGCCGGGGTGACCGGCGAGCTGGTAACGCCCACCGGCGCGGCTCTCATCACCGTGCTGGCGGAGTTCGGCCAGCCTCCCCTCCGTCTGGAGCGCGTGGGCTACGGCCTGGGCACCCGGGACACGCCGGCCGTCCCCAACGTCGTCGCCCTATGGGTGGGGGAAACCGATGTCGCCCCTCGGCGCTTGACGCTCCTTGAGACCAACATCGACGACAGCTCCCCGGAAGTGATCGGGTACGCCCAGGAACAGCTTTTCGCCCTCGGCGCTCTGGATGTCTGGCTCACGCCCATCCAGATGAAGAAGAACCGTCCAGGGGTAGTCCTGAGCGCCCTGGTGCCGGGCGCGCTTGAGGCAAAGGCCACCGACCTGATCCTCCGAGAGACGACGACCCTGGGGGTCCGCCGACGCGACGTTGAGCGACACGAGGCGGAGCGAGAGACGCAGCAGGTCGAGACGAGCCTAGGATGGGTGTCCGTCAAGGTGAAACGCCTCTCCGGCCGTCCGGTGGCGCTGTCGCCGGAGTACGAAGCCTGCCGTGCCATCGCCCTGGAGCGCGGCCTGCCGCTCCAGCACGTACTGGCGGTGGTGCAGCGGGAGGCTGGGGAGCAGCTCTTGGGCGTCTCGCCGGACCCGGGGTAGCCACCGCTGCGCCGGCAATGGCAGTGCCCGATTCCGTCGCATCACCCTCTCTGGCACGCCGTGATCCGCATTGACGCCGCATTCTCGGTCCGCGATGGACGCCCCCTCCGAACCCTGCTACACTGCCGCTAGCTTGCGTTTCACTGGAGGTTGCTGGGCTTGGACACGGGGGCGACACGCACGCAAGCGCCTCGGGGACAGAAGCGTATCTTCCACGGCTGGTGGATCGTGGTGGTCGCGTTCCTGGCATCCTTCGTCTCGGCGGGCGTGGGCGGCTATGGCCTCGGAGTCTTCCTGAGACCTGCCTCCGGAATGCTCACGGAACTGGGGTGGACGCGAACCCAGTTCGCTTGGTTCTCGCCCGTCCGCGCGCTGGTCATGGGGGTAACCGGGCCCTTGGTGGGTCCCATGGTGGAGCGAAAGCACGGCGCGCGCATCCTCTTCGCGCTGGGCGGCTTGGTGGCCGGAATCGGCATATTGCTGGTGTCCGGGGTGGGCAGGTTCTTCTCGGACTATGTGAGCGATATCTGGTACTTCTACGTCGTCATGGGTCTTGTGTGGGGGTTCGGTCAGGCGCTCCTCGGCGGCCACATCATCTCAGGCCCCATCGTGTCAAAGTGGTTCGTTCGTCGCCGGGGCCGAGCGATGGCCCTCTACGCCATGGGGATCTCCGGCGGCGGCGTGGTCTTCGTCCCACTAAACGCATTCCTAATCGAGACCATAGGATGGCGGAGTACGTGGGTGGTCCTGGCACTCATCACCTGGCTCCTGCTGGTTCCCCTAGCGCTGGTAGTGATGCGGAGGCAGCCAGAGGACATAGGCCTCCTCCCCGATGGGGACCAGCCTGCGAACGACGATCCGTCGGCGACCCTGGCGCCCCCGCCCACTTCAGCAGCCGCACGGGAGGTGGCCTGGACCGTGGAGTTGGCAGCTCGGACGCCGAGCCTCTGGCTGCTGATCGTCGCGTTCAACATGATGACAATGTCCATCGGTGCGACCGTCCTCAATCAGTTCGCATATCTGGACGACAAAGGCCTCGGGATTGTGCTTACGACCGCGGCGGCCTCGGGCTTCGGCTGGGTAGCGATGGGCGCCAAGGTCCCCTGGGGCCTGATCGCGGAGCATATCGAGATCCGGTACGTTGCGTCGGTGTGCTTCGCCATCGCCGGAGCCGGATTGCTGTCGCTCGTCGTGGCAAGCGACATCCGGCTCATCGCCGTGTACGTCGCACTCTACGGCATCGGCGCGGGCGGCGCTCCGGTCCTCCAGAACGTGATGTGGGCCAACTACTACGGACGGCAGTTTCAGGGGACCATCCGCGGGGTGTTCGCTCCCCTGAATCTCGTGGGGATGGGGTTCAGTCCCGTCTTCGCCACGTGGATACGGGACACGCAGGACAGCTACGACATCGCCTTCCTGGCGCTCATGGGAGGGTGCCTGCTGGGGGCTGTCCTGATTCTGATGGCCAAGGCGCCGGTACACCCGTCCCAGCGGCGCCAGGGATCGCCGACGGCCGCTCCCCGCGACACGCCCCTCTAAGCACGAAGCCGCCGCGCCAAGCCACATCCGCCGGTCCAGTCCTCAAGTCCCCGAACCGCATCCTCGCGCCGTTCCTCCGTCCCCCGCCGGCGCCCGACGAGACATCCATGACTGCGCGTGAAGCGTCGCCAGTCTGGGGTCCGGTTCCGTGGGCTCGCCGCACGGCTGAGGAATCCTCCACGGCCACGCGCTCCCGGCGTCGGTGGTCAGGCAGGAACCGCGCGAGTGCGCAGATGCAGGAAGCCCTGTTCGGGCCTCAAGCCGCGCCTGGGCCGAACGAGTCTAGCGATCTTCGTGCAGCCGAGGTCGCGCCTTTTGACTTGAGGGTCTCCGCAACGCCGCTCACGACGCCGCGTGGAGAAACGGGGCGCGACCGCTGGGGCAGGGAGCGCCAGGGACGGCGCATGGGGGGAAGCACGTCGAGCAGCGAAAAGACGCTGGGGGCGAGCGGCCCGTTAAGGCACTCGCTCCCAGCGTCAACGAAGTCGTTTCTCTAGCGGGCCGTCTTACCCCTTGGTGGGGAGAATGACGGTGGCCTGGCCCGGGGTGGTGACCCCGTGCCGACCGTTCTCCGCCCAGATCTCGAGGTCGACGGCGTGCTCGCCCTCGTCATTGACGTACTTGCGAGCGACCTTGCCCTTCCACGAGGTGGTGTCGCCGAGTTGGTTCATTCGGCGCATTTCCATGCGGAACTTGCGCACCCAGCCCAAGTCGCCGGCGAAGCTCGTGCACAGGCGGGTGAAGTTCGCCTGGTAGAAGCCCGTGTTGATGAACATCTCCTCGTGCCCGCCGGCCCGAGCGAACTCGGGGTCGTGGTGGACCGGGTAGAAGTCCTGCGAGCCGCTGACCTGCATTGCGATGCGGGTCCAGTCGATCCCGTGGCTGAAGCCGGGGACCTCGTCGCCTTCGTTGACGTCCTCCCAGAAGCGCTGCGGCCCCAGGATGTTCTCTCCGCTGCCGCGGTTCGCGTCCCCTCGACCGGTCCAGACATCTACGTGTGCCGGATCTCCAAAAGGCATCCTATCCTCCCTTGGTCCTGTCCTCTGCTGCTCGGCTCAGGCACCCTGCCTAGTTACCCGCCGCCTCCGCCTCCGCCTTGACCTCTTCCGGCGGACGGTGAGAGAGGCCGATGTTGCGGTGGATGGCTACGGTCTCGCCATCCTGGTTGCGGTAGACGTTCTCACTGACCTTCCAGAAGGCCTTGGGGTCCAAGCGAATCGGCTTGATGTAAATGTCGGCGATCCTCTGGGACGTGGAGATGTGGTCGCCTACCTTGACGGGCTTGTAGAACTCCCACTCCGTGGTGAGGTTGATAGCGCGATCACCGAGGGTCGGGGTAGTGGGAAGCTGGTCCGGGTCCGGGGGGGCCGGAGGCCAGATGCCGTTCCCGGCCATGAGCCCGATGGCGGTCATCGGGGCGGTGATAGTGCCGTGTCGGCTCTTCGCCGCGTAGTCAGGGTCCAAGTAGAGAGGGTTGTCGTCGTTGGTCATGTGGCAGAAGCGGCGAATCGGGTCACTCTCCACGGGATATCGAGCCTTGCGAGGCTTCGTCTCGGCCCCGATGAACTTTCGGGCCTCTTCTAGGATCTCCTCGGCTGACTTCTGTGTCGCCATACACGTTCCTCCCTCTGGTCTTGTCTCCGCTATGCGGAACGCCGTGACCTGGGCCACCAACCCCTCAGTGGCACAGGCGCACCCCACAGTCCGCCTCCACCTTGTACCGTGTTTCACCGGGAAAGTCAAGCCCGCCGAGCGGTCGCGCCCGTGAGGGGCCACCGCCAGTACGTCGTCCGGCCCTCCCGCGACACCCGGAGCCGCCAGTAGGCGGCTCGGCCAACGGCTCGGGTCGAGGCGGGGTTATGTCGCCCGTGCGCACGGGTTAGCCCACGTGAGCAAAGGGTGCGCCCGCGACCGCGATGGAGTAAGCTCACGCCCACACGGTCAGGAAAGGAGACGGCATGGAAGAGCACGATTACATCAGCACGGAGGAATCGGACGGCGTGTTCGTGGTGACCATGGACGACCCGAGGACCCGCAACTCCCTGGGTCCCGAGATGAGCGCGGGGCTTCACCGGGCCCTCGACCGGTTCGAGAGCGATCCGGACCTCCGGGTGCTGGTCCTCACCGGGCGCGATCCCGCGTTCTGCTCCGGCGCCAACGTCCGAGGATTCCAACGCTCCAATGAGGAGCGCGAGCAGCCTGGGGCCACGGAGCCCCCTCCGGTCACCCCCTGGCAGGTCATGGACCCCCGGCAGGCCCTCCAGCATCGCAGCGCGGACGCGCAGGCCGCCCGCGGCCAGTTCCTCCCCTGGCGTTTCTGGCAGGTCCAGAAGCCGACCATCGCCGCGGTCAACGGCTTCGCCTTCGGCATCGGCGCCGGGTTGGCGCTGTGCTGCGACATCCGCATTGCCTCCGACCAGGGAGTCTTCTCCGAGGCCTTCGTCCGCATGGGACTGGTGCCCGGAGACGGAAGCTCCTGGCAGCTTCCCAGGCTCATTGGCATGAGCAACGCCCTGCTCCTCCAGTACACGGGGGACCGCGTTGGCGCGTCTGAGGCGGCACGCATGGGGCTGGTAAGCCGCGAGGTTCCCCACGACGACCTGATGCCCACCGTGATGGAGCTGGCCACCCGGATTGCCCACGGACCCACCTTCTCCCACGGTCTCATCAAGTACCTAGTCCACTCTGGGCTGGAGTCGGACTTCCGCACCAACCTGGAACTGTCCACCGCCGCTCTGGCGCTGGCCAGGCAGACGGAGGACCACGGCGAAGGCGCACGCGCCTTCGTGGAGAAGCGTCGGCCCGTCTTTCGGGGTCGGTAGCAGGGCGCGGGCGGCCGTGGGCGGGGGCCGGAGGCTGCAATGTCGCCCGTTGCCGACGCCAATCGCCGCACTCACGCTCATTCGAGACGATACTCGTTAAGAACGGTTGACATGGGGCCACGCGTGTGTACAGTAGAGGCAGCTTCGTACAGCAGGTTTCCAGAAACAACGAGGGGGAGCGACATGAGGACGGGGATATCCATAGGACGAAGGAGCGGGTTGGCGCTCCTGGCAGCGGCCATTGCGCTGCTGCTCGCGGCCGCGGCCTGCGGCGGCGCTGACGAAGAGGACACTCCCGCAGCACAGGCCACGCAGGCCCCCGCGGCCCAGCCTACACAGGCCCCCGCAGCCCAGGTCACGCAAGCGCCGTCGGTGAGCCCAGAGGTCGCCGCCGTCATGGCGCTGCCCGGCTACCGTGCGGAGTGGGGCGAGCCCCAGTACGGCGGCCAGTACTTCCACGGCCAGCCTTGGCCTTACCTACAAAACGACGACCCGCAGTTGGTCCGTCTCTACAACCGCCACACGACCTTCCGGTTCAACCAGCTCATTCGGGTGTCCCCGTGGGGCGATGTCTCCAAGATCGAGGGCGACTTGGCCAAGAGTTGGGAGCTGTCAGGCGATGGCCTCACCCTCTCCTTTGATCTCCACGACGGCGTGAAGTTCCAGGACGGCTCATCCTTCGATTGCGCCGATGTCCAAGTGTCCATGGATCGGTACTTGAACCCGCCAGGAGCCGTCAACCCGGCAGCCACTAGCCTCCTCCAGCACATCACCGAAGTGGCATGCCCTGACCCGCTCACGGTCGTGATGACCATGG
>CAYTEC010000024.1:0-3997 GCA_964436745.1 uncultured Dehalococcoidia bacterium
GTACCTCTTCTTGACGCTCGGCTCCGGGGTGGTGCTGTGGTGGCGCTACTCGAGGCTCGCCCGATGACGCTCTCAGGCGCGGATGTGACCGGGGTCGGCGCCCCGACTATGACGGTGAGCGCCGTGTCCAAGTGGTACGGCAACGTGGTGGCCGTCAACGACGTTTCGTTGGAGGTGCGTCCGGGAATCACGGGTCTCCTGGGGCCCAACGGCGCGGGCAAGACGACGCTTCTGCACATGATGACGGGCCTGGCAAGGCCGTCCGAAGGAAACGTGAGGGTCCTCGGCGAGCGCGTGCGTGACAACCCCCGTCTCTACCGTCGAATGGGGGTCATGTCGGAGCACGAGGCGGTCTACGGCTTCTTCGCCGGTCGACAGTTCGTGGAATTCGCCGCCCACATGCAGGGGTTGAGCCCCGTGGCGCCGGCGGTCGGCCGAGCGATCCGCGTGTCCGGGCTGGCGGACGTGCAGGAACGCGCGCTGTCCACCTACTCCCGGGGGATGCGCCAGAGGATGCGCCTGGCTGCGTCGCTGGTTCACGACCCGGAGCTGCTTGTGCTGGACGAGCCGCTGAACGGCACGGACCCCCGCCAACGCATGGAGTTTCAGGACATCATGCGGGCGCTTGCCCAGGAAGGGCGGACGATACTGATCTCGTCGCACATCCTGGAGGAAGTGGAGACGCTTGCCGAGCGCATCCTGCTGATGGTCAGCGGCAAGCTGGCCGCCTCCGGCGATTTTCGCGCTATCCGCGAGAAGCTGGACGAGCGGCCCTACAAGGTCCGTATCGAGGCCAGCGACCCTCGGTCCTTGGCCGCGGGCCTGGTGGGGATGGCGGAAGTGGACTCGGTGGCGGTGGACAAGGACGGCGCCCTCATCGTGCTCAGCCGAGACGTGCGGGTGCTCCAGTACTACTTGCCCCGCCTGGCCCAGGCCCGTGGGGTCCGGCTGCGTCGCGTGGAACCGCTGGACGAGTCGCTGGAGAGCGTATTCAGCTACGTGGTGGAGCGCTAATGAGACCGGTGTTTCGGCTGTCCCTGCGTCAGCTTGCCGGCCGCAAACGCCTGGCGCTCATCGTCCTGCTCGCGGCGCTGCCGGTGGGTCTGGCGGGCCTGCTCCGGTGGCTCGCGTCGGGCGAGAGCGACTACGCCACTGGCTTCATCGACACGGTGATGGACGGGATGATCATCGGAGCGGTGCTGCCCATCGTCTCGATGGCGCTGGCCACCGCTGCGTTCGGCGACGAGGTCGATGACCGCACGCTGAACTATCTGGTGCTGAAGCCGGTCCGCCGGTCGATGATCGTGCTGCCGAAACTGCTGACCACGGTCGTGATCGCAGGGCCGATCCTGGTGGCGAGCGGCGTCGCGACGATGGTGATCGGCCTGGACGGCGATGTCCGGGCCGGGCTGGCGGTGGCCGCTGCGCTCTCCGCGGGCGTGGTGACCTACGCGGCGTTGTTCACGTGGGCGGGCCTCCAGAGCTCCCGCGCACTTGCGTTCGGCCTTGTCTACGTGGTGCTGTGGGAAGGACTGATCAGCTTCTTCCTGGGCGGAGTGCGGTGCCTGTCGGTTCGAGGGTGCGCGCTCGCCATCCTACACGGCGTCGACGAGAGCGGGTTCACTGTGCTGGGGGAGCGCGTGATCGAGTTTCCCGCGGCACTAGGAGGGGCGGCGTTGGTGACGGCAGCGTTCGTCTGGCTCACCGTGCGCCGTCTGCGCCGCATGGACGTGCCGTAGGGAGTGGTGGCGGTGGCTTTCCACCGCGCTCAGCCGGGGTTGGCGTCCCAGGGAGGATTCGAACCTCCGACCCGCTGCTTAGAAGGCAGCCGCTCTATCCCCTGAGCTACTGGGACGCGGACGTCGCCTGCACTTCGATGGTAGTGTCGTCGCGAGAGGGTGTCAACGCAGCGTGGGCCGTCCCCTACCCGGCGGCGAGGGCCCCGGCACGAAATCGCCTGAGCGTGAGGTAGGCCGTCGCCGCCAGCAAAGCCACCCCGAGGACTCCCCCTAGGATCAGGGCCACCGGGAATAACCGCGTCACCTCCAGCCCCCCGATTACCCCGTTCACGTCGAGCGTGGTCTCCCCTGAGTTCCTGGCTTCGTACGTGAAGGCGACCTGTTCCGATGTTCCCGGCGCCAGCCATATGCGCCTTGTCTCCACCACAGTGCCGTTGGCCCGGAGGGTCAGACTGTCCGTGCCGACGAAAGCGTTCTCGTTGGCCGCCTTGACCATGACGGAGACCGTCCCGCCAGCCGATACGACGCCCGGCTCGATCCTTAGGTCGGTGACGCGGAAGTCGGTCTCACGGGCCTCCCGTACGCTCAGCGAGACCGATGCGTTGCCGATAGCCAGACGGTGGACCCCCCAAGCGAGGCTCATCACGGTCGTCGACATGGGGACCGTGGCGAACGCCTCGACGAGCACCGGTCCGACGGTCGTCTCCTCATCGCCCACCGTCAGCGTGCGGTGGAAAGTCCCGGCGCCGCCTCCGTTCGCGACCAAGAAGGTAACCGTGGCCTCCTCGCCGGGATTCACGGTCTCGGGCGTCACCGACAGGTCGATCACCGTGAATGCGGCGGGCGGGGGCATCGCCGTCAGGTCGAAGGCGGACTCCTCGCCCCCCGCGCGGATCACGTAGCGACCGCGGCGCTCCATGACCAGTACGGTCTCCACTCGGGCCTGCTGCCCAGCGGTGAGTACGACGGAAAGTGTCTCGGCCGGGACGCCGTTGACCTCCAGCAGCGTGGTTGCGAGTCCCCGCGTCCGCCCGTTGTTGGTGACCAGCACGGAGACAGCGACAGGTGTCCCCACGACACCCTCCGACGGCGAGACCCGCAGCTCCTCCACGGTCACGTCCGACGGGTCGAGGAGGCGCTCGACCACCATGACCCTTCGTGTGCCCTCCACCTCCACCAGGTAGCGCCCAGGCTCATCCATTCGCACCAGGAACTCCATCGCCGTCTGTTGTCCGGGCGCCAGGGCCACGGTCCTTGCACGCTGCGCCACGCCATTCACCTGCAGCGAGAGCGAGGCCACGCTGTTGGTGGAACCGTCGTTCTCCACGCTGGCGACCACCAAGGAGGTCTGTCCAGGCGCCGAGGCGGCGGGCACGAACACAAGGCGAGGCACGCTGACCGCCCCGCGGTTCCAGGGTGCTGTCACAACTAGGAGGACCGTTGGGTGCTCGCCGGGGACGCGGCCGGAGACCGCCACCCGCTCTGGATCGTCGGTCCCGGCTCGTCGCACGGGCACAAGACCTGCATCGCCGTCGCCGTCCATCCATGCAAGCCGCAGGCGATCGATGCCACCGATGTCGGACAGCCGCTGGGCAGCGAGTGTCACCTCGACGTCCATCGCGTTCCCCGCCACCGTCGACTCCCGTTCCAGCTCGACGACGACGTCCGTCACGGTGAGTTCCTCCGCCCTTGCCGCCCGCTCCAGCCGCTGCCGCGCTGAAGGCGATGGCTCTTGTCTGACGTGCAGAACGAGCGGGATGCCGGGCGTCAGGTCGGCTAGCCTCATCTCGACCTCGGCGCCCACGATGCCCTGCCCATCGCCAGCGAGCGCCATGTTTACGTTCACCCCTTCCACCAGCAGCCGCAGATCGCGGGCGGTACCTGTCGCCATGGTCCCCACCCCTTCTGGAGGCTCCATCTGGGCCACCAGCGTTACCGTGGGCGCGTATCGAGGACCGGGAAAGCGGACGCGTAGCTCGTCGCCGTCGTAGTCGATGCCGGCGGTGGGCTCCCGGAATGCGCGGAGGGTCCTCCCGACCGCAAGGTCGACGGGCAGCTCCACCGCTAGGACCCCCGGCTCGATGCGTTCGAGGCGCACTTCGTTACCCGACATGGCGACTTCCCCGTCCCGGTCGTCGAGCGCGACTGCGGTGGTTGGCAGGACCTGAACCGTGCTCCGAAGGACGGTCTCGACGACGGGAGGGAGCACACCAAAGGAGGCCGTGCGCTCGCCGACGGACACGTTGTGGACGCCGGAC
>CAYTEC010000024.1:4097-6363 GCA_964436745.1 uncultured Dehalococcoidia bacterium
CCGTCAGGAAGTGCGTTCGCCTTCCCCTGGACGGCAGCTCCCCCGTGACTGGGGCCTGGTCCACGCCGTCGACCGCCACGTCGAAGGAGTAGGTCCCTTCACTGGCGCCGTTGTTCGCGACCACCACCGAGACGGTCACCGGCTCGCCGGCCCGGGCGTGCACCGGATCGACGGAGAGCCGGTCGATGACCAGCAGCGGGCCCTGTTCCTGGGGCGACGTGGCTGGGACGGGAGCGGCGGGGACGATCGCGGGCGTGGTCGGGATCGACGCGCCGATGGCGACCGCGCCAAGGAGCACGATGAGCAGGAGAAGCGTGGACGTGGCGGGGAACGCGGTCCGAGGGCGCTGACCGCCGCTCAGCCGTGGTCGTCCGGTCGTCGCCGCCGTTGGCCGTTGGGCCAGGCGGCGGTGGTCGCGCGCGGCTCGGGGCTCGTCCCTGTCCCCCGGGGTCGAGTCAAGATGGGCGCCGTCCAGCACTGGCCCCTATGCCGCC
This sequence comes from uncultured Dehalococcoidia bacterium, assembly GCA_964436745.1. GTDB lineage: Bacteria > Chloroflexota > Dehalococcoidia > Lucifugimonadales > UBA1127 > CAYTEC01. Next base: position 4,592 of record CAYTEC010000024.1, read on the forward strand.
TGCTGCCGGCGGCTCAGGACCAGGAAAGCTCCCCCACCTGCGACCACCAGGACCACGACGCCGATGGCTATGAAGAGCCCGATCGGGGCGCCCGCCGGGGCGGGTGTGGGCGTGGGGGTGACCTCAGGAGGCGCCGTGGGCGCTGCCGTGGGGACCGCGGTGGCGACCGTCGTCGGCGTGGGGGCGGGGACCTCCGTGGGCGTAGGGGCGGGGACCTCCGTGGGCGTCGGCGCGGGCGTGGGTTGCGGCAGGGCGGTCGGCGTCGCCGTCGCCGTCGCCGCTACGGCAGGCGTGGGCGTGGCAACCGTGATGGGAGTCGGCGTGGGCGTGGCCTCGGCCGCCTCGCCCACCTGGAGCGTCGCGATCTCACGCTCGATGCGGACCTCGTACGCACCCTGGCTCCTGGTCCCCGTGAACGACACCGGCTCGGACGCACCGCCGGCCACCGCTACCATCTTGGTGGCCGCGATCTCCTTGTCGATCCATAGGTTGGCCACGTACACAGCCTCTTCGGCGGTGACGTTGGCGACGGTTGCCTGGACCGTGAACGGCTGGTTGGAGCCTGGAATCACGGGTGTGAAGGTCATGTCCGTGACCTGGAACCGGACCACCGGCAGCACGTCGCTCCCAGCAATCGCGAAGGACGAAAAAGTCGGCACCGGCGAGGTGTAGTAGACCAGCGTGTCATCCTCGCTGATGCGCCGCGTGGGGAACGCGACCCACTGGCCGGTCTCTTCGTCCAGGCGATAGAGGAGCACGGACCACTTCAGGATGTCGTTTGCCTCCAGCCAACTCTTCTCCACGTAGAACGTGATGTGGCCCTGCTCCACGTCCTCTGGCGTCGCCCCCTCCAGGTTGATATTGAAGTAGTTGCTGACGACCTGTCCCGAGGGCAGCGCGGGGGCGCCTTCAGGAGCCGCGTCGAGGCCCTCCAGACTCAACTCGACGTTGGCCTTGGATTCCTTGAACTTGGCAAGAATCTTGTCGATTGGCGCTGGGCTTCCCACCAAGGGCGCCCAGACCAGGGCGCCGGTTTCCGGGACGCGGTAGACGGCGGTATCACCGATCTGCGACACGAGTTCACCCGGCACGATGTCCGGGTCGGCTTCCGGGAGCCGCTCTCGCGTGATCTGCTCGACGGGCACGTTCGCCAACCGCTCGAGCAAAGCGGCCTCCATGCCTTCCGCGAACAGGGCGTCCGGATCGACCTCCTGGAGCCGCTCCGTTAGGCTGTCGGCGTCCATGTTCTGCACCACCGCGATGCGCGTCTCGACGGACACTCGACTCATGACCGCGCCCGCCTCCACCTTGGATACGGCCTCCAGGACCTTCGCGGCGCGCTGCTGACCTTCCGCGTCCTTGGCCACCTGGTCAAGCATGGCGCCCGCCTTTGCCTGGCCCTCCGAGCTCTTCGCCATCTCGCCGACGATGGCGCCGGCGCGCTGTTGGCCCTCAGCGTCCTTGGCGATCGTGCGCAGGATCTCGCCTGCGCGCTGCTGGCCTTCTTCGTCCGCTGCTACCTCGGAGAGGATGGCGGCCGCCTTCATCTGACCGCCGGAGTCCTTGGAGAGCGACCGCAGCATCTCGCCTGCGCGCCGCTGGCCTTCTTCGTCCGCTGCTACAGCCTTTAGGACGGCCGCCGCCTTCTTCTGCCCCTCTGCGTCGCCCGCCATCGCCCGGATGATCTCACCGGCGCGCTCCTGGCCGACAGCGTCCGAGGCCAGGTTCTTGAGGATGGCGCCCGCCTTTGCCTGGCCCTCCGAGTCCGTCGC
>CAYTEC010000024.1:6463-26239 GCA_964436745.1 uncultured Dehalococcoidia bacterium
AGGCCAGGTTCTTGAGGATGGCGCCCGCCTTTGCCTGGCCCTCCGAGTCCGTCGCAAGACCGCTGAACATCTCTGCCACCAGGGCCTGGCCAGCTTCGTCCCCGGCGAGGCTCTTCAGCATAGCCGCGGCTTGCAACTCGCCCTCTTCGTTCTCGGCGAGGCCGAGGAGGACCTCCCTGACCTTCTCCTTCCCGTTTTCATCGGAGACCATGGCGGCGAGGATCTGTCCCGCCTCGGCCGCGCCCTCCTCGGTCTCTGCGATGGAAGACAGGATGGCCGCAGCCTTGTCAGGGTCATCGTCGGCGACGTCGCCGATGACGCCCGCCTTAAAGTCCGTGTCGAAGCCCTCAAGACTGTCCGCCGCCTCGTCACCGGTCTGTTCAGCGATGTCGTCCGCGCTGGGCGGAGTTCCCACCGCACCGCCGCCACCACCGCCCCCGGCTGCAGCAGTAGGCGTGGGCGTAGGCGTGGGCGTGGGCGTAGGCGTGGGCGTAGGTAGCGACGCGATCGTGAGGTTGATTACCTCGACGGTCCCACTTGCAAAAGTCGTGGAGCCCACGCGGGTGCCCGCAATCAGAATCTCGACGGTGGCTCCAGTCGTACCGCCGTCCACGGCCACCGTGTCCGGGTCGTCGCTCGGGATCCTGAGGTGGAGCGCCCCCGTCTCGGGGCACCCGTGGCTGCCGTACCGCCCGCCGACGGTGGAGCATTCGACCGAGCTCGCGGAGATTCCCTGCACCCGCCCGACGACAACGACGCCGTCAGCGGCGGCGGCTCCCCCGACTAGCACGCGGCCTTCCAGGAACATGGGAGGTGCTGGAAGCCCCTGAGCGCGGGCCGGCGAGGCATCAAAGAGGGACGAGATCGTCAGCACGCTGAGGCTAGATAAGCCGAGGAGAACAACCGCCCCTAGGGGGAGGAGCAGTCTACGGTTGATCGTCAATCTTCACCGCCGCCCCGCGTTGAAATAGCGCTCAAACGCCCGGTGCTCGGGCCCGTTCCGCGGATGCCCCATTCTCAGGTGCCTCCGTGCAACCCGGAAGACCAAGCGGCATCGAAGCATGGGACGCGCTCTTGCCTGTTGCGCTTCAGCGAAGCGGGTCTTCCTCGAGGCTCCATATCAGGTAGTGGGGGGGTGGGGTGGAGACTCCCACCCCCCACCAAGTCTTACTACGGTACGATCTGGCCGTCGTCCAGGGCGAAGAGCCAGAACCCCCGCCCGAGTGTGAACTCGCTGGTGGCTAGCAAGCGGCCATACGTCCCCAACACCACTTCCGGGCTGGCCCCCGCTGCGAGCGGGAAGTTGATGTAGTTCTTGTATTCCAAGACGGAGGCCCAGATCCGCTGAGGCGCCTCAAGCGACTGGAGGTACGTGGTCACCGCGAGGTTGTCCTCCGAGTGGAAGCCCACCATGTTCCAGGCGCCGCCAGTGCCCTCAACGGGGTACGACGGCGGAATCGACTGGCCGGTCAGCAAGTAGGTCCCCGTGTACGTGAACTGAATCGGCGCGGGGCTCGACGGCAGCCCTGCGGCCAGCGGAGCCGAAGTGGCGAACGCATCGGCTTTCATCTGGAACAGGTATCCCTTGCCCGTCCGCAGCTTGGTCAGGCTGTCCGTGTCCTCCGTGGAGGAGGTCCAGATAGACCAGCGGTCCGAAGCACTTACGGAGGTGTTCGTCGCGTCGTAGTAGAGGATCGAGTCGATGGCCGGTTCGCCAGCCTGGTCGGACCCGGCCGCGCCGTCCACGTCGTCCACCATGCCGGCGCTACCGCCCGTCAGGCTCACGTTCGCCTCGAGGGTCGTGGTGTTCGCGATACTCGGGATGACGGGCAAGCTGACGAAGTTCTGGCCGGGCAGCAGATTGATCACGAATCCGCCCAGCGCCGCCGTCACAGTCGCCGTCATGCTGCCTGACGCGACGTTTCCAGCGTTGTCCGTCACCTGGATGGCCATGGTCAGCGTTCCCGGGAACACTGCGGCGGACGGTTTGAAGGGCAGGACCCAATCCTTGTCCACGCCCCACTGGTCCTTGACCGCATCTGGGATGTCGTCGCGGAAGTCGACGTCAAAGGTGGTGCTGTTGGGCGACCTGGCCTTCACGGACTGGATGCCGTTAGAGTCCGAGGCGTCCAAGTGGAAGACCACGAAGTCATCCTTGCCCGCCCGGACGGAGTTGTAGCCGAGGGGGTACTTGGGGCTGCCCTTGGTGATGACGGGGGCGGTGTTGTCCAGGTTGACCACCAGCGTCTTGTTCGAGGTCGCTGCCGTGCAGGTGGTGTTGGTGGGAGTGGTGTTGCACAGCCCGGCCTGGTCCGTCACTACAACGGCGATGGTATTGACGCCGCTGCTGGCGGTGGAGAGGGTCCCGTTGGCCTCGTATGTGCCGGTGAAAGCAGAGGTCTGCTTCTTGATGGATTTGCCGTTGATGTAGACGCTCAACTGGCTCGGAGTTTCCTCCGTGTAGGTTCCGGAAATCTTGACCGATGGAATCGAGGTGACGCCCCCAACGATGTTCGACTCCGTCGCGCCGACCAATGAGACAACGACTAGGGTGTCCACAACCGGAGCAGTGGTGTCCTTGATGAGGGTCAAATCCACGCTTTCTGTCAGGTTGTCGTAGGCTGTGCGTGCGGCCGAGATGCTGACCGTGTTCGTACCGTCCTGGACGTCTGACATCGTGAGCGTCCAGGTCGCCGGCTCCGTGCTCGTGTCTACGGTCGCGGGGCTCAGCAACTGGCTCCCGGCGCCCTCCACCTTCACGTCGTCCACAATCCAGCCCAGGAAATCGTTGCCGAAGGGGTCACCCGTGTCGAACCTGAACTGGATCATACCGGCCACGCCCGCCAAGGACGCGGGCAGCGGGAGGTTCACCGACACGAACGCCGGCACGCCCGACGGCTGATAGGAGGATGGAACCATGATGAACTGTTCCTGGGCGTTCTTCGTGACTACTTCGCCCGGGGACACGGAGTTCGGGTCGAAGCCCGGGACGAAGATGGAGTACGGGTCGATAATCTGGGCCAACTTTTGGGGCGACCCAGAGGTCGGAACGAACCAGACTTCCTTTCGGTCCCACTCGGGCACCGGCTCCGTGTCGTAGTGGGTCTTGAAGGAGAGCGTTGTGTCCGAGCCGACCGTGAATGTGGACGTCGAGAATTCGCCACTGTTCGGCGTCTGGAATTGCTGCGGGCCCTGACAGCTCGGGCTGCAGTAGTTGGGCTGCTGGTTCTCGCTCGCCGGATTCCCGTAGTAGGCGACCGTGTTGTTCGAGTTGACGATGGCCGAAAGGCCCGCGATGGAGCTGGTGAAGTGCCAGTAGCCGGTCTTCTGGTATTGGTTCTGGTCCGCTATCTCCGTGAACGGGGACGCGCCCGTCGGAGCGCTGGCGGGAGCACCCACCAACGTGGTCAAAGACAACTCCGCCTGAACCCCCACCTGGGTCACGGTTGGGTCCAGGATCGTGCCCGAAACAACAACGGAGCTACCTGTGATACCGACGGTGGGGCTGGTGACGCCGGCGACGCTCGTTGTGCCGACCTCGGTGATTGCCAGGCCCAAGACTGCCGTCTTCGCCAGTGAGAAATCGGTCTCGGCGTCCGCCGGGTCCGAGCTGGTGTTCGCGAGGTCCACGAGGAACGCAGCCGTGTAGTCCCCGATGGCCGTCGACTCGGGAGCCGGCGTGCCAGGGATGACGGCGAGGAACGCGGCCACAGCGTCCCGGTCAACGGCCGTCAGTATTCCCATGCTACTGACCGTGAGGCCGCGCATTTCGAACGGCGGGCCCATGCTGACGAAGTCCACGCTTAAGATCTCGCCTCCGCCCTGACCCTGGCTGGGATTGACGCGGAACCACTGGTTCCCCAGCACTCCGACCAACACGCCTGTCGCGCCGGCGGGGTTATTGGACCCGCCGACGAATGCCAGCCCATTCAGGCCGTTGGGCACGAAGTTCTGGCTTTGAGGAGGAGAGTAGAGTCCCAGAAGGCCCTGGGTATTCCCGTCCGCATCCATGATGTGGATCTTCCCGGATTGACCACCACTGGGGCCGACCGACCCGGCTTCCGCTGCGTACAGCGTGGGAGGGTCTTTTCTCGACGCCATGGCGCCGATGTTGCCGACGTTGTTGCCGAGCGTCGTGACTAAAGTCCACCCGCCCATGCCCACCATGCTGGTCCCGTCGCCACCGCCCGTCACCGTGTTCTTGTAGAGCTTGCGGGTCGGGTTGCTGTTGTCGATGGCAAAAAGCGTGTTGCTGAGGTACGCCAAGGACTCCACGTTGGTCGAGCCATTATCGGGGGTCTGGAAGTTCCCCAGCGATGTCCCCGCATTGAGCCCCGTGGTCGGCACGTAGTGGATGGTGTCGGGCTCAATCAGGACAAATGCATTTTTCCCGCCGTGCTGAGCGATGGCCTTAGGGATGTTCGACGCCGCGGAGCCCCCCTGGGCGAGGCCGGACATGAAGACGTGCGGGGCTGATGGATTGGCAGATTCGCTGTCATCGGTCACGATGACCATCTGGGCCTGGCTAGGGTCATTAGGGTTCATCGAGTCGGGGACGATGGTCAGTCCGACTATGTTGCCGTCGAACTCCTGGCCCCCGTCCTGCAGCGCGATGTTGCCAACGTGCATCCCGGAGTTCAGGTCGAACTGGCCGATCTTCTCTTCGTTCGCCCCAAGGTACATGGGCGGATTGGTGAACTTGTTCACGGCGAACGCACTGAAGCCGCCGCCCGTGGGACCGGCAATCATACCGTAGACATTCTGCACATTGGGCTGCTGGCCTTGAGGATTGATTTCCCAGATTTGGATCATTTGGCTGGGGTTCTCCTGGAACTCCACGGCCATGAGCACGTTGGTCATCCCGTCGTAGGTCAAACTGGTGATATCCCCCTCGGGGGATTTGCCTTGGTGTTGCAACTGGACGATTTTTGTCGAGTCTGGCGAGGGCGGCCACGACTGGTCATCGAAGCCGCCGACGAACCAGTGCCCATTCGCGTCCTGGTAGACCATCCACGGCGTGCCATTTTGGTCGGCGGCAACGCCCGTCGTCGTTGGTTGGTTAGTGAGGAATTCCCCCATCGTGAACCCGTCCAGGCCCACCTCGACAAGAATGTCGGAAGAGGTATCGCCGTCCAAGAGGATATAGAAACTGGACCACGGAGTGGCGGCGATGTCCAACGGGGTATCCGTGAAAACTGCGTAGGTTGGCGGCACGCCCATCCCCGGGACTTGGAACATTGACGCGACTTGGGTGGCGTCCACGTTTTGCCCTCCGCCGCCGCCCGGCATGGAGAACGATTGGGCCGGGTTGGCGAAAAACCCGGGAAGGGCCTCGGGCTGCGAGACGAGGTTGACCGGGGGCTTGTAACTGATCACCCACTCGATGTTCGCGAGCGCTGTCAGTCCCTTGTACCCATATCCGTAGCCGAATCCCAGCTGGACACCCAGAATCTCCGAGAACGTCACGTCGACGTCCATCACCGCGCCACCAGTCCGGAGGCTCTGGCTGAGCTGGTCGGTCAGGCTGTGGCCGACCACATTCTTAACGGGCAGCGTCACCGGATTCACTGCGTTGGGGCCGGTGACACTGAATTTCACTGTGCTGAATCCCGCCTCCTCGTCCAGCCCGAGATTAGCCGAGCCGGTGGTCCTGACCGTCGCGCCGAGAAGGTACTCCTCCGCGTGGGAGCCGGCTCGCTCGTGGGTGGTGGTGACTCCCAGGGCGAGCGAGGGGACGAGCAACAGGGTAAGAATAGCGCCGCCTGCGGCCAGCGCGACCGCCACGCGGAGAAATTCGGGGCGCAGTCTGGATCGCCGCGGAGCCGTGTTGTTCATCATTAGACCGTCTCCCCCGTACCTGCAGAAGTCTCGAATCCGTTCAGGTTCCGTATCACGTTATGAACACGCATAAGCCCTCGAGCGGCCACAGCCGCACGCAGCAACGCGCAGACCCAATCCCCTCAGGGAGGAACTTCCAGCTAGTCTAAGCGATGAGTTTGAAAAGTCAACCCCTCGCACGTCGGCGCGGCGCCCGCGCAATCAGCTTCTTGAGGCCCCCGAGGCCCCAATGACACCCAGGTGTCCGGCGCTACCCTGCAAGGCACGGCTCACGAGAAGCCTTCCGAGCGCTCCGTCCCCACAACCAAGTGTAACGTTCAGCCGGCCCACAAAGTTGCCTGCCGTCCGGCGCGGGCGCACCGGACGCTACGACTCCTCCCGCTCGGCGCCGCCCTCCTCGGCCTCCCCCTCCCGGACCGGGGCCACGCGCTCCGGCTCAGCCGCGGCGGCCTCCTCGGCCTCCAGGGCCGCATCGCCCACCGGTGGGTTTACGTGGGCCACCATCTGGTCGGGGTCGGTCAGAACGATGATTCCCGCCGGGGTCGCGATGTCGGCCACGCGGAGCACGTGGTCGAAGTTTGCCAGGGCAGACACGTCCACGGGGATGAACCCCGGGACTTCCAACGGCCTTGCTTCCACCAGGATGCTGTGCAGCCCCTGGATCAGGCTGCCGCTTCTCAGGCGCACCGCCGGCGCCTCCCCCTGCAGCTCCAACGGCACCTCAACCCGCGTGGTCGCCTCGACATCGACCCGTAGCAGGTCTACGTGCAGCACCTCGCCGCTCACGGCGTGGAACTGGATGTCCCGCACGAAGGCCAGGTGCCGACCTCCGCCTTCCTCCAACTGGACTTCGATGGGACGGCTGCGTCCGACCTCCGTCAGGATCTGGATCAGCGTGCGGGTGTCAGCCTGGAGCGCCAGGGACGCGATTCCGGGGCCGTAGAAGTGCAGCGGCGTCACTCCAGTGCGGCGCAGCGCCCTGACCTTCTTGCCGATGACTGTCCTGGGTTGCGCGGTGAGGCTGGGAGACTGGGTGGTCACGGGTGGGACTCCTTCCACGATTGCATCGATAGGGATACCCCACCATCATAATGGACGAGCGGCCCGATAATCTACCCTTGGTAGCGTCCTCGCCGGACGGGAACTGTCCGGCCCGGTAGCCGCGTGACCCTTGAACAGGCTGGGGCGCAATGCTAGAATTGGGTTCCACTGACGGCATGGGCGCTTCGGATCCTGAGGAGCGTGGGGGGTACTCGAGGATGGCGATGGCCCGAGAACGGACCGCGGGCCCTCCGGGAAACCGGGAGGATCCGGGATGGTGTACGCTGCCCTTGGTCCGATTCGGACACGGATCGTAGCGACCCGCGTCTTCGCTCGCTCAGGCGCATCTGCCCTCCAACACCGAGTCTGGACGGAACCCGATGCCTGGGCTGATCCCCATGTCACTCCGACCGGGCGCTCGCTTGGCGTCCCCGCCCGCGGGGCCGTAAGTCGGCGAGCGCTGAGTGAGTCGGATGGGCAGCACAAGGGCGCGGCCACGACCCCGACCGTGCGTGATCTCCATCCAGCAGGTGCCGGACAACGGGCGTGTCGATGCGGACCTTCGCATCGGGAAGCGCCGACGCCACGAGACCAGGGGAGGACGTAGCCGATGACTGAGACGATCCAGCTCACTCCAAATCAGGTACAGCGTTACAGTCGCCACATCATCATGCCGCAGGTGGGGAGCGTAGGCCAGCGCAAGCTGATGCAATCCCGCGTCCTCATCGTCGGCGCGGGGGGGCTCGGGTCGCCCTCCGCCGTCTACCTTGCTCTCGCGGGGATTGGCACGCTCGGCCTCGCGGACTTTGATACTGTCGACCTCTCTAATCTCCAGCGACAGATCCTTCACCACAACGACGACGTGGGCCGGCCCAAGGTGGCCTCCGCCAAGGACTCGATCCTCGCCTACAACCCGGACGTGAACGTGCAGACCCACGAAGCGCAGATCACGTCCGAAAACGCGATGGAGATCATCGGCCAGTACGACATCGTGGTAAACGGTGCGGACAACTTCCCCGCGCGCTACCTGGTCAACGATGCATGCTATCTGCTCGGAAAGCCGCTGGTGGATGGGAGCATCCTGATTTTCGATGGCCAGGCCACGGTCTACCTTCCGGGCCAGGGCTGCTACCGCTGCCTCTTCCCGGCGCCGCCCCCACCGGGCGCGGTGCCAAGCTGCGCCGAGGCTGGGGTCTTGGGGGCCCTCACGGGGCTCGTCGGCAGCATCCAGGCGGTGGAGACCCTCAAGCTGATCCTGGGCATCGGGGACTCACTGGCGTCAAGGCTCCTGCTGATAGATGGGCTTTCCATGGACTTTCGGACCGTGAGAATCCGTCGCAATCCCAACTGCCCCCTGTGCGGGGACAGCCCCACTGTGACGGAGCTCATCGACTACGAGGTCTTCTGCGGGCTCCCATCGCGGAACGGCAGCGAGTAGCGGCACGCATGACCGCAGCGGACCATGAGATGCCCGCCCCCCCGGGCCTACAACGCTCCAGGGCCAAGGAGAGCATTCTTGACGCCATCGGCGACACGCCGCTGGTGGCCCTGTCGCGCCTGAGCCCCAAGGCTGACGTGAAGCTCTACGCCAAGCTGGAGGGCAACAATCCCACCGGGAGCGTGAAGGACCGGATCGCCAAGTACATGATCGACCGGGCCGAGGCACAGGGTCTGCTGACCCCGGACCGGACCGTCCTGGAGGCCACCAGCGGCAACACCGGCATCTCGCTGGCGATGGTATGCAAGCTGAAGGGGTACCGCCTCAAGGTTGTCATGCCTGAGAGCGTGGGCCCGGAGCGGGCCCAACTTCTGCGTGCGTACGGGGCGGAAGTGGTGTTCTCAGAGGGCGCCGGGGGCACGAACCGGGCCATCACCGTCGCCAAAGAGATGGTGGAGAAGGACCCGGACGCCTACTACATGCCCTACCAGTACGGCAACGAGGCCAACCCCCTGGCCCACTACGAGACCACGGCCGTCGAGATCTTGGAGGCGCTGCCGCAGGTGGACGTCTTCGTGGCGGGCCTGGGCACGGGGGGCACCCTGATGGGGGTGGGGCGAAGGCTCAAGGAACGCAACCCGGACACCAGGGTCGTGGCGGTGGTCCCCCATCCCGACGACGCGATAATGGGCCTGCGAAGCCTGGACGACGGGTTCATCCCCCCCGTTCTGGACGAATCCCTCCTCGACTCGCGGATCATGATCGAGAGCCGAGAGGCTTTCCGCATGACGCGGTCTCTGCTGGAGGAGGAGGGCATCTTCGCAGGCATCTCGGCGGGGTCCGTGGTGGCCTGCGCCCAGAGGCTGATCCAACGGATGGATACCGGCACCGTCGTCTGCCTGTTGGCGGACGGGGGCTGGAAGTACCTCAGCACCGACCTGTGGACCAGGGACTACAATGACCTGGAGGGCGAGATCCGGGGCAAGATCTGGTGGTAGCCCCACGCTCCCCGTGACCTCGGAGCGGACCTTCCTCGTTGCCGGGTCGCTGCTCGCTCTGGTGGGCGTCGCGGCAGGCGCGTTCGGGGCGCACTGGCTCGAGGGCTACGTCGAGCCGGACCTGCTGAGCTCCTTCGAGACCGGCGCCCGCTACCAGATGTACCACGCTCTGGCGCTGTTCGCGGTGGCCTGGGTCGCATCGCGGTGGCGGCAACGGGCCGCGGCGTGGGCGGGCTGGGCCTTCGTAGTGGGCACGGTTCTGTTCTCGGGAAGCCTCTACCTCATGGCCCTCACGGGACAGCGATGGCTCGGCGCCGTGACCCCCCTCGGCGGTGTGGGCTTCCTGAGCGGGTGGGCGCTGCTAGCTTGGGCGGCCTGGTCCTTCCATTGCGGGAAGGACTAGTTTTCCTGGTCCAGATCGAAGGCCCGGTGCAGCGCCCGCACGGCGTCCCGCACCTGCTCCTCGGAGACGATGCAGGTAATGCGGATCTCCGATGTGCTGATCATCTCGATGTTGACCGCGGCGTCGGCCAGCGTGCGGAACATCCGGGCGGCGTAGCCGACGCCGTTCTGCATCCCCGTCCCCACGATGCTCACCTTCGCCAGCGTCGCGTCGTGGGTGACCCCGCCAGCCCCCATCTCGGTTGCCAGCGGCGCCACCACCCCCAACGTCTTGTCCAGGTCGGTGCGGGCCACCGTGAAGGAGACGTCCGTCAGCTTCTCGATGCTCGTGTTCTGTACGATGGTGTCCACGCTGACGCCGGCGTCAGCCAGAGGCTGGAAGACGGCGGCGACGATGCCCGGCTGGTCCGGCACCGCCAACATGGTGATCTTGGCCACGTTTGTATCGGACGCAACTCCGCGAACGCGGTCACGGATTTCCATGGCGACCTCCCCGTGGATCAGGGTGCCCGGCGCCTCGACGAAGGACGAGGCGACCAGGATTGGGATTCCGTAGAGTGCCCCCAGCTCGATGGATCGAGGCTGCATCTTGGCCCCGCTCATCGCCAGTTCCAGCATCTCCTCGTAGTCGATCTCCGGGAGCTTGCGGGCCTCCGGCACTACACGGGGGTCGGCAGTGTATATGCCCTCGACATCGGTGTAGATCTCGCATCGGTCGGCGTGGAGGACGGCGGCCAGCGCCACCGCGGTGAGGTCGGATGCTCCGCGTCCGAGGGTGGTGACCTCCTGCTCCTCCGTTACACCCTGGAAGCCGCACACGACCACCAGGCGGCCCGCGTCGAGCTCGGCCATGATGCGCTTGGGCGACACATCTGCGATGCGCGCCGCCCCGTGGGCGCCCTGCGTCTGGATGCCCGCCTGGAGCCCGGTGAGGCTCACCGCGGGGCGGTCCATGTCGTTCAGCGCCATGGCCACCAGGGCGCACGAAATGGTCTCCCCGGTGGCGAGCAGCACGTCCATCTCCCGCTCAGCGGGCCTCGCCGAAACCTGTCGCGCGAGGCTCACGAGCCCGTCGGTGGTGTCGCCCATGGCAGAGCACACGGTCACCACGCGGTCGCCGCGGTCCTGGGCGGCGGCGATGCGCTTCGCCACGCCCAGAATCTTCTGCGCATCCGCTAGGGAGCTGCCGCCGTACTTGTGGACTAGAAGGGCCATGTCTATCCCACCTCGACCACGTGCGCGCCGGTTGCGCTCACCTCCACCACCCGCACCTCCCCCGCCACGCCCGCCTTGTCCGCCGCGTCGGTCATCTCGAACCCGATCGTCATCTCACGGCCCCGCGCCAGAGCGAGGACCGTGGAGCCTGCGCCCGACAGGAACGCCCCAGCGGCCCCCGCGTCCAGCGCCGCCTGAATGATGAGCCGCATCGAGGGGAAGAGCACCGACCGGTACGGCTGGTGCAATCGGTCCTGCGTGGCCACGCGGACCGCGTCCAGATCGCCCGTCGCCAGTGCGCTCACCAGGAGCGCCGTCCGCCCGATGTTGAACACGGCATCGTCGCGGCTAACCCGGAGCGGCAGCAGAGCGCGGGCCTGGGCGGTGGGCATTGGCTGCTCGGGCACGAAGAGAACCGCGCGCAGGCCCTCCGGCAAGGGCACCGCGGAAGTCACCACGTCGTCGCCGTCCATCACCGACACCTGGCAGCCCCCCAGCAGGGCCGGGGCCACGTTGTCCGGGTGGCCTTCCATCTCGACGGCCAGGCGCATGAGGTCGGGCCGCGACAGAGGCTCGCCGCACAGGGCGTTCGCCGCCACCAGCCCACCGACGACGGCGGCGGCGCTGCTTCCCAGCCCTCGAGCCAGGGGGATGTCGTTGTGGCAGACGACGGCGATGTCCGGCGCCGCGCCACCGATCTCGCGGAATAGGGCCGCCGCCGCGCGGCAGACCAGGTTGTCGTCGCCCCGGCTCAGCGACTCCGCACCTTCGCCCGATACCTGGACCCCGCTCGGGCCGCGCTCCAGGCGCACCGTATTCCACAGGTCCAGCGCCAGGCCCAGGCAGTCGAAGCCGGGGCCCAGGTTGGCTGTCGTGGCGGGGACTCTTACGCTAGCGTAGCTGTGCATTGGCCTTCCAGGGGCCTCGGCGTCCGAGGCGTTCGCGGCTATACAGTCTGTGATCGTGACTGATTCCAGCTTCTTTGAGACTGCGGCTTCCGGTATCGTCTGGGCTCTTCGCCGCTAGGATGAAACATCCTCCATCGCGTCGACCACCCCTGGCGACACCTCCCCGTCCAAGAAATCGATCATTCCGGCAGCGGCAACCCTATGATCAGCACTGGCCGTGAGTGAACCCTGAGCAACTCCGGAATGGAACCTCGCGCCATCTACGGTTTCCCTGAAGCCGCGGCCAAGTGTGTCTGGCGTGCAGCCGGCCATCCTGAGATTGACTGTTGGGATTCCCCGATGCTGCCGCATCGCATTCGTAATCGCCGAGAAGTATATGGTTGCGGCCTCATAGTTCAAGCCTCCGTCCTCTGGTGCAAGACCAACTGCGCGTTGGACCGCACCCATGGCCAGCTCAAACTGACCAGTCTCAAGGTAGCAATATCGGAGAGCGTCCCATGCCGTGGCGTCTGTCCCCTGAGCTTCCAGATACCCCAGCAAGGCAAGGATCGCATCCTTCCAATTGCCTTCTGTCATGTTGCTGCTCAGATCGCCGAACACCCCGTCATCGGTAGTCGACCACAGCCCAGCGGGAAGCTCCAGTCGCCCTGTGGACCGGAATGCATTGATGCACGCGCGAACGGATTCCGCGGCCCAGCCGGGCATGCCTCCGCAGTAGGCTACCCATTGGGCGAGTTTGAGCGTGGGCTCTACGGCTATCTCCCAGCCGCCGGGACGGTATTTCGTGGCTCGCCAGGCTCCGTCCGGTGAGTCCTGCTGGAGATCGATGTGGGAACGGAACTTCCCGCCTGCCTGTATCCGGGCGATTCCCATCGACTCTCGCAACTGAACGAATAGACCAAGCTCATTACACCAGCCGCGCTGATTGATTGGGAGGCCGTCTTTGATTTCACCAATCCGCTCCAGCTTCGCTACGAGGTCTTCGTCCACTTCGGGTATACCAGACATCACAACGCTCCAAAAGGCCAACCCGTTGCGGCCACCGGCCAACCCCAGCCCCTACCCCCGGCGCTTGCGCAGCTCCGCCCACACGTCCTCCGGCCTCACCCCCGAGGCCGCCAGGAGCACCATGGTGTGGTAGAAGAGGTCCGCGACCTCTCCCGCGACCTCCTCCGTCTCCCCCTGGGCCGCGGCGATGGCGCTCTCGCCCGCCTCTTCGACGACCTTCTGCGCGACGCGGCCCACGCCGCTGGCCAGCAGCCTGGCCGTGTAGCTCTCGGTCGGGTCGGCCGTCGCTTGCCGGTCCTTGATCACGGCGAACAGCTCCTCCAGGATGCCCGCGCCGCCCTCCGTGGTCACGGCCTTGGGGGGCGACTGGACAGGCGTGAAGAAACACGAAGGCTCGCCGGTGTGACAGGCGGGGCCGGTGGGGGACGCCTTGATGAGCAGGGCGTCGCCGTCGCAGTCCGTCCAGACGGAGCGGACGCGCAGGTAGTTGCCGGAGGTCTCGCCCTTGTGCCAGAGCTCCGCGCGGCTGCGGCTGTAGAACCAGACATCGCCGCTCTCCAGCGTTCGCTTCAGAGAGTCTTCCGAGACATAGGCCAGCGTCAGTACCTGACCCGTCTCGTCGTCCTGGATCACCGCCGGGACCAGCCCGCTCGAGTCGAGCTGAAGAACCTCGCTCATGCATCTCCTCGCTTCCCATCGGCTCGGACGGAACCCTCGCGGTCGCCGGTTCCGTCAGCATCGAGCACTGTCAACAGGTCTTCAAGGCTTCGTAAATCGTGGTCGGGCGCCGACAGGTCAGGGTCCGGGGCTGCACCGGGGCGGTTCACCCACGCCGACCGGATGCCGAGCCGCGCGGGACCCCAGACGTCCTCCTCCTGCTTGTCGCCCACGTGCAGGACCTCCTCGGGGGCCAAGCCCAGCCGTTCCAGCAGCGCCTCGAAGGGTCGTGGGTGGGGCTTGTATGCCCCCACGTCCTCCGAGCACACGACGAAGTCGAAGTAAGCGCCGAGCTCCCGGTGCTCGATCAGAGGGTACAAGAAGCCGCCGTCGGCGTTGGAGACGATGGCAAGAGGCAGCCGCCCGTGCAGAAGGCGCAGCGTCGCGTGCGTTTCGGGGAACGACGGCCTGCGGCCCAGGTCTCGGACGCACAGGCGCGCGGCGGCTTCCGGGTCGCCTTGGAGATCCAGGTTGTCGAACACCTGCTGAAAGCAGCGGGCCCAGGCGTGCTCGTAGGTCTCGAAGGGTTCGGCATGAATCATCGTCGTGCGGTCCAGCCGTTCGCGGCGGAAGCCACGCTCCAGGGCGTGCCACTGCTCCCAGAGAGCGATGGGCTCGATGGGCAGGCCCTGCTGGAGGCAGAGTGCCTCGAAGCTTACTTGCCAGATCGTCGGGTTGTTGGCGACCAGCGTGTCGAAGACATCGAAGGAAACGGCCTTGATGGGCACGCGCGGCTCCTTACGACGGGGCGGGGCCGTCCGAGGGCCGCACGGGGAGGCCGCGGTCCGTCAGGTAGGCTTTCGTCTGGGCGATGGTGTGGACCCCATAGTGGAATATGCTGGCCGCCAGCGCGGCGTCGGCCTTCCCCTGGGTCAGGGCCTGGCGCATGTGCTCGGGGTCGCCCGCACCGCCGCTCGCGACCACCGGGACGGTGACCGACTCCGATATGGCGGCCAGCAGCGCCAGGTCGTATCCCTCCCGGGTGCCGTCGGCGTCGATGCTGTTGACGACGATCTCCCCTACCCCCAGCTCGACCGCCCGCTTGGACCACTCGATGGCGTCCAGTCCGGTGGCGTGGCCGCCGGCGTGTCCGGTGCGGATGCGCACCTCCCACCGTACGGGATCGCTGTCCGGGACGCGGGCGGCGTCCAGACCCAAGACGATGCACTGGCTGCCGAAGTGGTCCGCCGTCTCGCGGATCAGTCCGGGGTTTTCGACGGCGGCGGTATTGATGGAGATCTTGTCCGCGCCGGCCCGGAGCATCTGCTGCATGTCGTCGATGGTCCGCAGCCCGCCGCCGACCGTCAGGGGGATGAAGACCTCCTCCGCCACCCGGGACACTACATCGCGCATGATGGCGCGGCCATCGGCGGAGGCGGTGATGTCGTAGAAGACGAGCTCGTCGGCCCCCTCTCGGTTGTAGAAGGCCGCCATCTCCACGGGGTCACCCGCGTCGCGATGGTCCCGAAAGCGGATCCCTTTGACCACCCGGCCGGCCTTAACGTCCAAGCACGGGATGATGCGCTTCGTCAGCATCCGCGTCGCTCACTTCCGGAGGATCAATATGTAGTGGCGGCCGTTCAGGTCGCGCCGCTCGCTGAATCGAAATCCCCCTTCGCGAGCCAGCTCCTTCACTTCTTCCTCGCTGATCCGCTGCTCCATGGGGGGGCCGACTCCGGCGCCGATGTCGCGCTTGTACCACTCGATCACGGCCGCCCACGCCCCCTTCTTGAGGAGGTCGCCGACGCTCTTGAGCAGCGCCACCTTGTCTTCGGCCTCCGAGAGCGCCATCGCAAGCAGGATCCCGTCCACGCTCTCCGGGGGGATCACCTTGGCTTGGTCCTTCGGATCGAAGACCTCGACGTTGGAGAGTCGCGAGTGCGTGACCTTCTGCTTGAGCTCCTCGCGGGCTGGCGCGGAGCGGTCGCAGGCGTAGACCTTGCCGGCGAAGGTGTGCTTCGCTATGGGGATGGTCAGTCCGCCGGCGCCGCTGCGGAGGTCTACCAGCACCTGGTAGGGGGCTAGAGGGAGCTGCGCAAGGAGCCGCAGCGCGTCCACTGAGTCCGAGGGATCCGGCCGGGGGGCGGTGCGAGTGGCAGCTTTCTTTGGCATGTTCAGTCCTCGTGAAGGTAGTTGCGCGTCCGGAGACGGGCCACCCCCAGTATACCGCGCCGGAGCGGAATCCGCGAAGCCGGATTGGGGCGTCTTGCGAGCAAACCCACGCTACCCCCGCCGATGCAGCCCCGCAACCCTTCTTGTATAATAGGTCATTCAACTTTGGCGCCCGCGTCCGAATCGCGGAGCCGGCGGCGGGAGGGTGTTGTCGTGGAGCGGATCACCATCATCGGCCTCGGCCTTATCGGGACCTCGATTGGGCTGGCGCTCAAACGCGCGAATCTTCCGGGAGTGGAGATAGTCGGCACGGACAAAGAGCCGAAGCACCGGAGCGTGGCCAAGCGGCGCGGCGCCGTGGACCAGGCAGAGAGCAATCTCCTCAACTCCGTCAAGGGCGCTCGCCTGGTGATCATCGCGGTCCCCGTGGTGGCGATCCGCGAGGTGATGGAGCTCATCGGCCCACACCTGGAGGAAGGGTGCCTGGTCACCGAGACGGGCAGCACCAAGGCTGACGTGGGCCGATGGGCCCAGGAGGTCCTGCCCGAGGGCGTCAGCTACGTGGGCGGGCACCCCATGGCAGGGAAGGAGCAGTCCGGCCCCGAGGCGGCGGACGCGGACCTGTTCCAAGGCGCTGTCTACGCCGTATGTCCCAGCCCCTTCGCCACCAAGCAGGCCGTGGCCTCCGTCGTCGGCCTTGCCGATACGCTCGGCGCCCGACCTTACTTTGTGGACTCCGAGGAGCACGATAGCTACGTGGCCGCGGTGAGCCACCTCCCGTTCCTCCTCTCCACCGCCCTGATGATGTGCACGTCCAAAGGCCTGGGGTGGCGTGAGATGTCCCGCATGGCCGCCTCCGGATTCCGGGACATGACACGGCTCGCCTCCGGGGACCCGATGATGCACCGAGACATCTGCGTGACGAACGGTGACAGCATCGTCCATTGGCTCGATGAGTCGATCAAGGAGCTCTACGCCATCCGCAACATGGTCAAGGATGACCCGGAGGCGCTGGAGCGGACTCTGATCGAGGCATGGGAGGCGCGCCAGCGGTGGCTGAACGGGGAGCTCCGCGGCGATCCGCCGGGGGCGGAGCTGCCGAACACCTCCGACGCCATCATGGGGCTTCTCATGGGCGAGAACCTGGCCCGCCGTGCCCGCGAGCTCACCGGCAACGACCGCAACGAAAAGAACAAGTACCCCAAGAGGTAGCCCATGCTGCGGCTCATCGTCGCCCCGCGACGGCTTGCTGGGGCCGTTGCGCCCCCAGGGGACAAGTCCATTTCCCATCGGGCCGTCATCTTGAACGGACTGGCCCGTGGCTCCGCCCGCGTCACCAACCTCTCATTGGGCGCCGACTGCGCCTCGACCATCGCCTGCATGAAGGCACTGGGCGTATCCGTGCACCGCGATCCCGACGACCCGACCACGCTTACGGTCGATGGGAGGGACGGGAGGCTGGAGGAGCCGACCGCTCTGCTCGACGCGGGGAATAGCGGGACCACCATGCGCCTCATCAGCGGGGTGCTGGCGGGCCAGCCGTTCTTCTCGACCATAACCGGGGACCGCTCGCTCCGATCGCGCCCCATGGGTCGGATTGTCACGCCGCTACGCTTGATGGGGGCTCGCGTCAATGGCCGCGGCGGAGGTACCCTGGCGCCCCTGGCGTTTCGTGGCGGCGACCTTGAGGGCATCGAGTACGACCTGCCGGTCGCCAGCGCCCAGCTCAAGTCGTGCCTCCTGGTGGCAGGCATCGGCGCGCGGGGCCGCACCCGCCTGCGCGAGCTCGCGCCCACGCGCGACCACACCGAGCGGATGCTCGCGGCCATGGGCGTTCCGGTCACAACCGATGATGGGACCGTGGCCCTGGAGGCTGGCTCGCTTCGCGCCGTCGACATCGTCGTGCCCGGCGACATCAGCGCCGCCGCGTTCTTTCTGGTGGCCGCCGCGATCCACCCGGACGCCCGCATCCGCGTGACCGGGGTCGGCATGAACCCTTCCCGCACGGCCATCCTGGGGGCGTTGGAGAGGATGGGCGCACGGGTGAGCTTGGAGAACGCGCGCGAGGCCGGCGGTGAGCCGGTCGCCGACATCGTGGCGGAGTCGAGCGCTTTGACCGGCATCGAGATCGCCGGCGAGGAGGTCCCCGGCCTCATCGACGAGCTGCCGGTGCTCGCGGTGGCGGCGTCCGTGGCGCGTGGGACCACCGTAATCCGCGACGCGGCGGAGCTCCGGATCAAAGAAGCGGACCGGATCCGGAGCATGGCCCAGGGACTCTCCCGGATGGGCGCGCGGGTGGAGGAGCGGCCGGACGGCCTGGTGATCCACGGCGGCGCGGCGCTTCACGGGGCGACGGTGCGCAGCTACGGCGACCACCGAATCGCCATGTCATTGGCCGTCGCGGGGCTTGTAGCCAAGGGTGAGACGGGCATCCAGGGGGCGGAGTGTGCCGTCATCTCCAACCCTGGCTTCTGGGACCAGCTTCAGTCGGTCGGGTCGGAGGACGGGAATGGCCGAGCCTGAGCCGGAAGGGCACCCACAGCCCGACCCGGGGCTGCTTCTGGTCCTCTCCGGTCCCTCCGGCGTCGGCAAAGACGCAGTGCTGACCCGCTTGCGCGATCTGGGCCGCCCGTATCACATGGTCGTGACGGCCACCACCCGCCCCATCCGTCCCCTGGAGCAGGACGGCCTTCACTACATATTCCTCTCGGAGCCTGAGTTCCGTCGCATGGTGGAGGCGGGGGAACTCCTGGAGTGGGCGCTGGTGTACGGCAACTACTACGGTGTCCCCAAAGCCCAGGTCAGGAGCGCGCTGGAACGTGGCCAAGACGTCATCGTCAAGGCGGATGTCCAGGGCGCCGCGACGATCAAGGGGATCGCGCCACAGGCGGTGCTGGTGTTCCTGGCCCCCCCCTCCATGGAGGCGCTGGAGCGCCAGCTTCGCGATCGAAAGACCGAAGGCCGCGCGGCCCTGGAGCGAAGGCTGGGCACCGCCCGCGAGGAGATGGAGCGCCTGCCGGAGTTCGACTACATGGTCGTGAATCGGGACGGCGCCCTGGACGAGACGGTGGCGAGGGTGGAGGCGATCCTGACGGCGGAGCGGTGCCGCTACCCGTCCCGCGTGGTCGAGATGTAGGCGCGGAGGCCCGGAGCGGCCCGGTTCCCGGCGGGCTCGGGCCGAGCCAAGCGCGGCCCCGGTCAGACCGCGGCGGGAGGGGCGTCGGCGCTGTCCACCCACACGCGGACCATCGGTGTCCCCTGCAGCAGCGCGTTGATGCGCTCGACGATGGCCTGGCGGTTTGCGTCGCGCTCCCACTCCTGCCACGCACTGATGCCGGACCATGTGCTTATGGTCATGAAGATGGTCGGGTTGAAGGCGTCGATCACGGTCTCGCCCGAGATGAAGCCGGACTGGCGGACCGCCCCGGAGCGAAGCTCCCGCAGGAGATCCGCAAGCTCGTCCTGGTTCCCGGGAACCACCCTGCGCTCCACCGTCAGCTTTGTGGCCATTACCCCGGCCCCCCTTGCGCCCGGGCATGGCCCGGCGCCGATAGTATGCATGAACGAGTCTAGCGGCGAGCGCTCCGGGGTGTCAATCACGGATGGCGACGGTCGGGGAAGGGCGGCGGTTGACACGGCTGGGGAACGGTGGCAAGATACGTTGGCTCTGGGCGACCCCGGCTTCGGGACGCCCCTCCGGCACCTTAACAGGAGAAGAGTGGGAAGAAGGTAAGGTTATGGAGAGTTTGATCCTGGCTCAGGGTGAACGCTGGCGGTGTGCCTAATGCATGCAAGTCGAGCGGACTAGCAGGTTTCGGCCTGCTGGTTAGCGGCGGACGGCTGAGGAACGCGTAGGTGACCTGCCCTGTGGAGGGGGACAACCCCGGGAAACCGGGGCTGATACCGCATGAGGTCCCTGGTCTGAGGACTGGGGAGGAAAGCTCGAAAGGGCGCCACGGGAGGGGCCTGCGTCCCATCAGGTAGTTGGGGGGGTAATGGCCTCCCAAGCCGACGACGGGTAGCTGGTCTGAGAGGACGATCAGCCAGAGGGGGACTGAGACACGGCCCCCACTCCTACGGGAGGCAGCAGCAGGGAATC
>CAYTEC010000025.1:0-25865 GCA_964436745.1 uncultured Dehalococcoidia bacterium
TGTCTTCGGTTATCTGCGCCTCAAAACTGTCCCATTCCGCTGACTCCCTACATCCACACGGTCAGTCGTCCCTCACGGGACCAGTCCGCCGTCGAGGTGTGGGGCTCGATGTAGCCCTGGTGGACCGTCTGGGTCGAGAACTCCCGCTCCACGACGAAGGCGGCCTCCTGAAACCCCTTCTCGATGTCCCCGCCCCGGAACTGGACGTGGGCTGCCACGTTACTGCTGACGCCGGTGTCGTCGCCCAGCCCCATGCGCGCCACGCGGAACCGGGTGGTCTAGGTGTCGTGGAGCAGGGGCGCGCCCTCCTTCGTGGCGTCGGCTATGGTGACGGCCGGGCGCAGCACCTCATAGTCCACCTCGATGAGCCGGGCGGCCTCCTCTGCGATGGCGGCGGTGACCGCCGCGACTGCCGCAACCGCGTGGCCGACGTAGAGCGCCTTGCCGTTCGCCAGGATGTTCGACGCGAGCATCTGGACGGCGGCCTGGGGGTCCGCGAAGTCGATGCCCCCGCCTCCCAAGACTGGGAAGTCGCCGGCCGTCGCCACGGCCTTCACTCCGGGCAGGGCCTCGGCCTTGCTGGTATCGATGCCCCGGATGCGGGCGTGGGCATGGGGGCTGCGAAGGACCTTGCCGTGGATGACCCCCGGCGGCTGGATGTCGGCCCCGTACATGGCCCTGCCGGTGACCTTGTCCACCCCGTCGTGACGCACGGGCCTGGTGCCGATGACGTTGTACGGAGCGTTCGTCGGAGACTCTTGGTCGTTGGGGGTGGTCATGGTGCTGCATCCAGCTAGGTGTCGTATCGCCGAGTGCCCGAAGGGAGGGACTGGCGAGCGAATGCTATGCCGCCCAACCCACCGTGTCAAACGGATAAGAGTGAGCCGCAACTCCCGTCCGTGGTAAGCTTGTCAAGCCAGGGCTGTCGACGCCCAGTCCATGGGTGACATCCGCTGTTCGCGCACGAAAGGGCAAGAAATGACCGACGAGAAACTCCAGATTGGCTTGCTGCTACCCACCCGTGGCATCGTCCTGACGGGCCGCGACCCGGTGCCGGTGGGAACGGTGCGCTCCGTGGCGGAGCGGGCGGAGGCGATGGGCATCGACTCGCTCTGGGTGGGCGATAGCCTCACGGCGAAGCCACGCCTGGAGCCGCTGGCTACCCTCGCGGCCGTCGCGGCGTGGACCACACGGCCGCGCCTGGGCACGGCGGTGCTTCTCGGCGCGCTGCGCCACCCGGTGCTCCTGGCTCAGACGGCGGCCACTCTGGATCTGATCTCGGGCGGCCGACTGACGCTCGGCATCGGCGTCGGGGGCGCATTCAACCCCGAACAGCAACAAGAATGGGCCGCCGCCGGGGTCGACCGGCGTCGCCGCGCGCGACGCTTGGAGGAGGTGGTGGAAGTCCTGCACCGCCTCTGGTCCGGCGAGCCGACGACCTACCACGGGGAGCACATTACGCTGGACGGGGCATCCATAGGCTACCGGCCCCACCAGCGGCCCGGCGTGCCGATCCTCCTGGCCTCCCATTCCGGGGAGGGGCGAGAGCGGCAGTACGCCCGCACCGCGCGGCTCGCCGACGGCATGATCTCCATTTCCGACTCGCCGGAGGAGTTCACCAGCGTGCGGGGCCGCGTGCGCGATGAGGCCCGCGCCCAGGGCCGGGACCCCGACGCCGTGCGGGCGGTATTCTACATGACAGTGAACCTGGGGCCGGACGCCGAAGCCGCCCGCGCCGAGGCCACCGACTGGATCCAGCGCTACTACGGGCTCAACTTCTGGGGCGAGCGCTGGGGGCCCTTCGGGCCGGCGGAGGGCGTCGTGAAGCGGGTGCGGGAGTACGCCGCGGCCGGCGCGGACGAGGTTATCATCCGCTTTGCGTCCAACAACCAGGAAGCTCAGCTGGATCTGCTGGAGCGCGAGGTGCTGCCGGCTCTGCGGTGAGCGGCGGCCATTGGCCGCTCTTGTGTTGGGGAGCGTTGGCTGAGAGCGCTCGCGGTGAGCCCTGCCCGTTCGGGTACCCTCAGCATGGGTGCAGAGCGCGCCCTGCTAGAGCGATACGACCTTCGGTGCGATCTCCGACGCCAGGTACTCCGGCACGTCGTCTGAATCGAAGTCGAAGTGTTGGAATTGGACCTCTTGCAGGCCGAGCTCGGCCAGCCTGCCCAGGCGCTCCACCACTTCCTCCGTCCCGCCGACGATCATTCCGCGCTCCCTGGCCCCTCGCTGGAACTCCTCGGGCGATGTGGGGCCTCGACCAGGGAACATGGCCATCACGGCGCGGCTCGCCGAGTCGACGGCCGGCTGCGTCGGTCCGACGATCCCGAACGCCATCATGGAGCGGCGAATCGTGGCCGGGTCGCGCCCCACGGCCTCACAGTGGCGCTCCAGGACCTCCACCTTATGGGCGTAGGCCTCCGCGCCTATGTTCACCGCGTTCCACTCATCCGCGTGGCGCGCCACCAGGCGAAGCGTTCGCTGCTCGCCGGACCCACCGATCAGCAGCGGCGGGCGCCCGGCGGACGGCTTTGGGAGGGCATCGGCGCCATCGATGCGGTAGTAGCGACCGTCGTAGGTGGCGGGACCGGGAGACCAGAGCGCGCGCATGAGCTCGATGGCCTCTTCCAGCCGGTCGAATCGCTCGCGCACGGGTGGGAAGGGGATGCCGTAGGCCAGGTGCTCGGGCTCGTTCCACCCAGCGCCCAGCCCCATCACGAAGCGCCCGCCGCTGAGGGCGTCGAGCTGGGCGGCCATGCGGCCCACGTTGACCGGCTCGCGGAACGTGACGGGGGTGACCAGCGGCCCGAAACGCAGCCGCCGCGTCTCCCTGGCCGCCACCACCAGCGACAGGTACGCTTCGATGGAGCTACGCTGAGAGCCGATGAAGTAGTGGTCGGAGCGGAAGAGGGAGGGGAAGCCCAGCCGCTCCGCCATCGCCAGGATGTGGAGCCATCGCTCCCACGTGAGGCCGTTCTGCCCCTCCACCATCAGCCCAATGTCCATTCTTTTTCCCCTTGGGATGCCGCGTTGCTGTCTGGGGCGTCTCCGCTCTCAGCGAGCCCCCGTTCGTGGGCCGCTAGGGCCCCGCGTCAGAGAGAGGTGCGATGGCACAGCGGATTGACAGCGTCCTCATCAACGGTCGGCCATCGTCAGCAACGTGAGCGTGGTCCGCCAATTCCGTACGGTGCTGGTGGTCGCTAGCTTCGAGTCGAAGTAGCCATTGGTGAGTTTGGTTCGTGCCAGACCGTTGGGGCAGTACAGAAAGATCTCGCGGCCGCGCACTTGGAAGACGTCCGGGGGCGAGCGGTCAGGGTCTAGCTGCGCGACTCGATCGTCTTCAGGGACATCAGCGAGGAACGCGACGTGCAATCTCTCCGCGTCGACCCCGGCGCTCAGGAAAGGGTTGCCCCTGACAACGTCTCTCAGTTCCTCCGCCGTTCGCACCACCACCGACACTCGATAGCCGAAGCGCTCCTCGATTCCACTCGCGATGAGCGTTGGGATGCGTGCCGCCAGAGCGGACCCGGCCTTGAAGACGACGTTGCCACTCTGGATGTAGGTCTCTACGGCTTCACAGCCAGCGAGCGTGAACATCATGAAGAGGTCCCGCATGGGCATCTTGTTCTTGCCGCCCACGTTGACACCACGAAGTAACGCTACGTAGGTGGCAACCTGGTCGGCGCTCATTCGCTCAAATTCGTCATGGCAGGCTTCTCACTGACCCTCAAAGCGTCCAACATCAGACCAACGTCCATTTCTTTTCCGCTGGAGATCGGCTGTCACCGTTCGTGGTGAGCTTGTCGAACCGCGGACCACGGCCCGCCAGCATCCACCCCCGCTCACTAAGCCTCCGACTCCGCCAGCCGCCGCCGGGCCGCTTCGAGGGCCGCCGCCACACGTGCCGGGGCGGTGCCCCCAGGCACGTCGCGGGCTGCAATCGACCCCTGCACGGTCACCCCGTACACGTCGTCGTCGAACCGCTCGGAGAAGCGTCGGTACTCATCGAGCGACAGCTCACCGAAGCGCCTTCTCTGCTCGATGGCGTAGCGTGTGAGGTCCGCCACCGCGCCGTGGGCCTGGCGGAAGGGCACCCCTTTGCGGACCAGGTAGTCAGCGAGGTCCGTCGCCAGCAGGTAGCCGGCCTCCGTCGCCGCGGCCATCCGCTCTCGGTCGAAGCGGGCGCCCGACACCATGCGAGTGAACGCGGCAAGCGTGGATTCCAGCGTGTCCACGGCGTCGAACAGCCCCTCCTTGTCCTCCTGCAGGTCGCGGTTGTAGGTGAGTGGGAGGCCCTTGAGGGTGGTGAGCATCGCCATCAGGCGCCCGTACACTCGGCCGGTGCGCCCTCGCGCCAGCTCAGCCAGGTCCGGGTTGCGCTTCTGCGGCATCATGCTGCTGCCGGTGGTGTCCGCGTCCGCCAGGCGCACGAACCCGAACTCCTCCGACGACCAGATAACCAGCTCTTCCCCCAGCCGCGAGAGATGGGTCATGGCGACGGAGGCCGCCGACAGGTAGTCGAGCACGAAGTCGCGGTCGGAGACGGCGTCCATGCTGTTCTCCGAGACGTGGCTGAACCCGAGCTCCCGAGCTACGAACTCGCGATCCAGCGGGTAGGGCGATCCGGCCAGGGCGCCGCTGCCCAGGGGCAGGACATCGGCACGATGGCGCGCTTGCTGGAGCCGCTCGATGTCGCGCTCGAGCATCTGGAAGTAGGCGAGCAGGTGGTGGGCGAGCAGGACCGGTTGGGCCCGCTGGAGGTGGGTGTAGCCAGGCAGAGCTGTGTCCAGATGGGCCTCGGCCTGCTCCAGCAGCGCCGTCTGGAGTCCGCGGGCCGCGCGCGCCGCGTCCGATGCGGCTTCCTTCACGTAGAGGCGGGTGTCCGTCGCCACCTGGTCGTTGCGGGAGCGCGCCGTGTGGAGCTTGCCCGCGACCTCCCCCACGATCTCGTGGAGGCGGGCCTCGATGTTCATGTGGATGTCTTCTAGGTCCTCCAGCCAGGGGAAAGTGCCGTCCTCGATCTCCGCGCGGACCGTGCCAAGGCCCATGACGATCCGCTCCGCCTCTTTGTCGGTGACGATGCCCTGCTTCGCCAGCATCCGGGCGTGGGCCACCGACCCGGCGATGTCATGCCGGTAGAGCCTCCGGTCGTAGGCGATGGAGGCGGTGTAGGAGCGGGACTCGGCGGTTGGGTCCACTGCGGGGCCTCTCTCGGCGACGGGCCTGGGCTGCGCGTCGGGGGTTGGGCGATGGGCGTGGCCGAGGTTGGCCTATCGGTCGCCCGAATTCGCCTCGTCCGCGGGCTGGCGGGACTCCTGGGTCCTCGCGGCCAGGCCGTAGATCTTGATGAACCCCTCGGATGCCTGGTGGTCGAAGGTATCGGCCTTGTCGTAGGTGGCAAGCTCATAGGCGTAGAGGGCATGGGGCGAGCGGCGGCCCACCACCGTGCAGGCTCCCTTGTGGAGCCGCACGCGAACGGCGCCGGTAACGAAACGTTGGGTGCTGCGCACGTAGGCGTCCAGGTCCCGACGGTGCGCGGAGAACCAGAGGCCGGTGTAGACCGCGTCTGCGTACTGCTGGGCAACCAGCTCCTTCATCCGCTGCTGCTCCCGCCCCAGCGTCAGGGTCTCCAGCGCCCGGTGGGCGTCGTGGAGCACGGAGGCAGCCGGGTGCTCGTAGATCTCCCGAGACTTGATGCCCACCAGCCGGTTCTCCAGGTGGTCGGCGCGGCCCACCCCATGCTCGCCGGCCAGCGCGTTCAGGTGCTCGATGAGGGCGACGCTCTCCAGCGTTTCGCCGTTGACTCCCACGGGGATCCCGCGCTCGAAGTCGATCTCACGGTACGCGGGGGCGTCCGGGGTCTGCGGCGCGGACCGTGTCCACTGGAAGACGTCGTCCGGGGGCTCGCGCCACGGGTCCTCCAGCACCCCCGACTCGATGGAGCGTCCCCACAGGTTTTCGTCGATGGAATACGGGCTAGCCTTGGTAGTGGGCACGGGCACGCCCCGCTCGCGGGCGTAGTCCATCTCCTCGTCGCGGGTCATGCCCCACTCGCGGGCCGGGGCGATGATGCGGAGCCGGGGCGCCAGGGAGGTCACGCCGACATCGATCCGCACCTGGTCGTTGCCTTTGCCGGTGCAGCCATGGGCCACGGCGGTCGCGCCCTCGCGCTCCGCCACGTCCACCAGATACTGTGCGATCAGCGGACGGCCGAGCGCGGTGGCGAGGGGGTACTGGCGCTCGTACACGGCCCCTGCCTGAAGCGCGGGCCACACGAAGCCCCGGACGAACGCCTCCTTGCCGTCGACGACGAAGGCCTTCACGGCGCCCGCTTGCAGGGCCCGCTCCTCCATGCCGTCCAGGCTCTTGCCCTGACCCAGGTCCACCGTCAGGGTGATCACCTCCGCGGCGTACCGCTCCCGAATCCACGGTATGGCAATCGAGGTGTCCAGCCCACCGCTGTAGGCCAGGACCACCAGCTCTTTCTGCGACACCTGCTGCGCTCCTTCTCTCGCGACGACGGGGCCGGCTCGATCCGCTAGGCGGCCGGCTGTGCGGCGGTCAGCCCCCGCTCGAACCGGGCCACGGCCTCATCAACCTCGGCCGGGGAGACGTTGAGCGGCGGCATGAAGCGGACGGCGGTGGGGCGCACTGGGTTGAGCAACAAGCCCTCCTCGTTGCAGCGTCCCACCACGTCGCCTGATATGGCCTCGTGGAACTCCACCGCCAGAAGGAGTCCCTCGCCGCGGACCTCCTTCACGGACGTCTCGTGACGCGCCTTTACGGCATCAAGGGCGGCCTGGAGGCGCTCGCCCATCGCCTTGCCCTTGGCGGCCATCCCCTCTTCGACGATGTAGTTGCAGGCGGCGTACGCGGCAGCGCAGGTGAGGGCATTGCCCCCGAACGTCGAGCCGTGGTCGCCGGGGCGAAGCACGTTGCAATGCTCTTTGGTCAGAAACGCGCCGATGGGGACGCCCCCACCCATGCCCTTCGCCAGGGTCATGACATCCGGCTCCACGCCGTACAGCTCGTAGCCGAAGATGGTTCCGAGCCGACCCATGCCCGTCTGGACCTCGTCCAGAATCAGCAGCAGGCCCTTCTCGTCGCACCACTCACGGACCGCCTTCAGGTAGCTGGGGGCCGGTACGTTGACGCCGCCCTCGCCCTGGACCGGTTCCAGCATCACCGCGCAAGTCTGGTCCGTGGTCGCGCCCTTGATTGCTTCCACGTCGTCAAAGGGGACGTGAATGAAGCCGGGGGTCATGGGGGTGAAGTTGACCTGGTAGTTGGGGTTCCCAGTGGCCGCAACCGTGGTGAGGGTCCGGCCGTGGAACGAGTTGTCGGCGGCGATGATCTCAAACGCGCCGTTCAGCTTTTCCTTGCCATACTTGCGCGCCAGCTTGATCGCGCCCTCGTTGGCCTCCGCGCCGCTGTTGGAGAAGAAGACCTTGTCCAGGCAGCTGTTCTCCACCAGGAGCTTCGCCAGGTGGAGCTGAGGGATGGTGTAGAACTGGTTGGAGGTCTGAAGGAGGGTGGCCGCCTGCTCCTGGATTGCCTTCACCATCACAGGCGGGCAGTGGCCCAGGCTGTCCGAGGCCCATCCCGCGGTGAAGTCCAGGTATTCCTTGCCGTCGTCATCCCACACCCGCGTTCCCTCTCCGCGGGCGATGACAACGGGCTGACGACGTGCGCAGAACATGTAGTACTGCTGCTCCATCTCGATCCACTTGTTCACTGGGACTCTCCTTCCACCAGGTCGCGCAGCCGGTCCAGGGCCTCCTCCATCTCTCTGAGCGCCTTGGCGATCTCCTCCACGGCCACTCCCAGATCGGCAGTGACCGTGGGGGCCGGGTCACCGGGCGTGGTGGTCACCGGCGTCGTGTCGCCAGGGGAAGCGCCGGCCTGCGTATCCGTGGCCGCGGCTGCGGCGGCCAACGAAGCCAGCACTTCGTCCGATAGGCACTCACCGGGGTTCTCCCGGGGGTCGATGGCCAGGGCGCCCGTGAGGAGAGCCACGGCGCCGTCCAGGGAGCACTCCATGACTACGCTGGCGTTGTCCGCCAGGATGACTTGCTTGAGCTCCGGGAAGGGCACGCTCGCGGCCTGGAGGTAGAGCGGCTCCACGTACAGGATCTGGTTGCCGCCTTCAGCACCCTCTAGCGGGATGACCAGGAGGTTGCCCCGGATGCAGCGTGCCTGGCCCCCGCAGGCGAGCGTGAAGTAGCGCGTGATGCTGGAGTCCGCCGCGATGTTGGCCTCCACCTGCTCCGGCCCCAGGACCTCGACGCCCTTGGGGAACGCGAAGGAGAGGAGCTTGCCGTAGTGCTCGCCGTCGCTGCGGGCCGCCAGCCAGCCCGCCATGTTGATCTTGTTGACGGGGGTGAAGGGGAGCAGGAGCGTGAACTCCTCCTTGTCCTCGCCTGGCAGCCGCATGTTCTGGTAGTAGGGCTCCAGTGGCTGTGTGGCGTCCAGGAAGAACTCCTGCGGCACGGCCCACTGGTCCGCCTTGTTGAAGAACTCAGAGGGGTCCGTCATGTGGTAGACCAGGTACCGTTCCGCCTGGATCTGGAAGAGGTCCTGGGGGTAGCGGATGTGCTCTCTCAGGTCCGGCGGCATCTGCTCCAGAGGCAGAAGGAGCTCCGGGAAGATCTTCGCAAGGGTCTGGATCAGCGGGTCGTTGGGCTCGGAGATGTAGAACTGGAGGTCGCCCTGGTAGACGTCCAGGACAACCTTGACGCTGTTGCGTACGTAGTTGACCTCCCCGCCAAAGGCCGCCTGGGGGGCGGAGTAGGGGTACCGGTCCGTCACGGTGTAGGCGTCCTGGATCCAGAACAGCCTCCCCTGGCTAACCACGATGTACGGGTCGGAGTCCAATCGCAAGAACGGCGCCACCACGCCGATGCGCTCCTGGACGTTGCGCCGGTACTGAATGCGGCTTTCGGGGTTGACCTCCCCGGAG
Source organism: uncultured Dehalococcoidia bacterium (assembly GCA_964436745.1). Lineage (GTDB taxonomy): Bacteria > Chloroflexota > Dehalococcoidia > Lucifugimonadales > UBA1127 > CAYTEC01. The sequence continues at coordinate 8,957 of CAYTEC010000025.1, forward strand.
ATCAGCAGGTTCACATCCCGAAATTGGATGGCGTACATTAGCCGCCTCAGGAAGCCGCTCAGGAGCACGCCGCCCGTGCCCTCGTATGTCGTGTAGACGGGCGAGCCCTCCTCTGGCTCGTAGTCCAGCTCCGCCTGGTTGGAGTTGACGATGACGAAGTCCTCGCGGCTCTCGCCGTAATAGACTTCGGGCCGCTCCAGGGCGATCGTCCCTTTGGGGGGTATGTCCTGGAGGAAGAAGTCGGGGCGGCCCCGGGAGGTGACCTCCGTCACCGGCGAGATGACGGCGCCGTAGCCGTGGGTGAACTGGAGCTTCCGGTTCACCCAGTTCTGCGCCTCAACCGGCAGGTTCTCCACGTCCAGCTCGCGGGTTCCGACCAGGACCTGGCGCCTCAGGCCCCCCTCGTCGCCCTCGACCGCATAGCGGTCGGAGTCCACGTGCGGGAACGTGTAGTAGGGCCGGAAGAACTGGATCTGGTTCAGGAGCGAGCGGTAGGGACGATGGTCCCACAGGCGAACGTCCTGCACGGTGCGCAGGTTGGTTTCGACTAGGCCCTGCGTCACCCCCAGGCCCTCCGAAAGCGGGTAGTCCCGCTCGTCGATCCGGTCCAAGGCGAAGGCCGCGCGCGTCATTTCGATGTTCCGCTCGATGTACGGGGTCTCCCGCCGTAGCTCGTTCGGGTTAACCTGTACCCTCTGCACGATGCTCGGGTAGCCGATGCCGACCAGAAGCGCCGCCCCAATCCACAGTCCCCCAACGCCGACCAGAAGCTGCACTCGCCGCACCCAAACCGCGTTGACCAACAGGATCAGCCCGCCGGCCCCGACAATGGCGATGAGCACCCGCAGGGCCGGGATCCGGGCGTGGACGTCTGTGTAGGTGGCCCCGACGACCGCGCCTCGGTCCGAGTAGACCAGGCTCAGTATGTCGAGCCAGTACCCATATGCGAACACGAACATCAAGAGGGCGCCCAGCACGGACAGGTGGATGCGCACCGGCGTGGTGAAGGCGAACACCGCCCCCCTTAGGCTGAAATGGACGAAGTACATGGCCGCCGTCATCAGGGCGGTGACGATGACCGACCCCAGTAGCCACCCTTGCAGCAGCCGGTGGACCGGCAATGTGAAGACGTAGAACGACACGTCGCGACCGAACTGGGAGTCGGTGATGCCGAATGAGGTGGCATTCAAGAACCCTAGGATGCTTGACCAGCGCGCGCTGGCGGCTCCGCCGAATATGAGGGCGGTCACCAGCACGACAAGGATCGCCCCAGCCAGCACCAGCGGGCGCAGGAGCCTCAGCGTGTCCTCCGGCAGCGGGATGACCTGCGGCCCCCGGCCGAACCGGTAGGTTAGCGCGACGTTGGCCGCCGCGATGGCCGCGAAAGCGAAGCCAGCCGCGAAGAACAGCCACACGCGCGTCAGGAGCATGGTCCGGAATACGCTGCTGTACCCGAGGCCCCGAAACCACAGGACATCCGTGTACACGCGAAGGAGCCACCCCACGAGCACGAGCAGTGCGATGACCACGGCCGCCGCGCCGCCCCAAAAAGCGATGGGCCGCCAGTTGATTTGCGGCACCGGCCCGCCGCCGTTGGCTGGACCTCTTCCGAAGACGTTGGTCAAGGCTATATCCCCTTCATCCCACTACTGTTCCGAGGGTGGAGTCCAGGCATTCGACCAGGGCGTGCGGCTGCCGCCCATCGACAATTCGCGCCACCTCCACCCGCGGCAGGGCGCTCAGGCACGCCTCCAACTTCGGGATCATGCCGCCACCCGCCACGCCGCTCTCGATCAGCGCCCGCGCCTGCTCCGGCAGGAGCCGAGGGATCACGCGATGCGAGCCATCCATCACGCCCTCCACGTCGGTCAGGAAGACGAGCCGCTCCGCCCCCAGCGCAGCCGCCAGGGCCCCGGCCGCCGAGTCCCCATTGACGTTCAGCAGCGCCCTGGGGCCGCCGCCCTCCGCCGGCTCGGAGATGGCCACGGGTGCAACCACGGGCACCGCGCCCATGGCCAGCACACCCTCGACAACCCCGGCTTCGACGTTGGTGACCTCGCCGACGGACCCCAGCTCATCGTCCATCACGCGCGCCTGGAGCAACTCGCCGTCCGCGCCGCTCAGGCCCACGGCCTTGCAGCCCAGCCCTTGCAGCGTGGCCACAAGCTGCTTGTTCACCAGGCCCGCCAGCACCGCGACCACCACCTCCAGGGTGGCGTCGTCGGTCACTCGCAGTCCACGGATGAACCGGGCCACCGTGCCGGAGCGCTCCATCCACTGGCTGATGACCTGGCCGCCGCCGTGAACGACTACGGGGCGCAATCCCCTGCGCTGCAACGACGCCACGTCATCCAGGGTGGTGTCGGTGTGGCCCAGGGTGCTGCCTCCGATCTTCACCACGGTGGGACGCGGCTCGCTCGTCATGCCCTTGGCTATCCTCGCTGCTTCGGACGCGACCGTCTGGCCGGGGGCCGCCCCGGACCGTCCGGTCGCGCTACGTCGTGTACGCGCTATTGAAGGTCACGTAGCTCTCGCTCATGTTGCATCCCCAGGCCGTGGCCACGGCGTCGCCCCTGCCCAGGGTCACGCGGATGCGGACGTCCGACCCGCGCATCTCCGCGATGAGAGCGTCCTTGAAGTAGGGGACCGGGAGCCCAGCCTCCATGATGCACACTTCGTTGATGTAGAGGGCGATTGTCGCCTCTTCCACCACGGCCCCGCTCTTGCCGATGGCCATCATGATCCGGCCCCAGTTGGGGTCGTTGCCATGGACCGCCGTCTTGACCAGGGTGGAGCTGGAGATGGAGCGCGCCGCCAGACGCGCGTCGCCCAGACTCGCGGCTCCCTCCACCGCGACCTCGATGAGCTTCGAGGCGCCCTCGCCATCCCTTGCGATGGCCTTGGCGAGATGCTCGGACACCCTGTAGAGCGCCTCCGTGAAGAGCGCCCATTCCGGGGTATCCGGGTGGAGCGCTGGGGCGCCCGATGCGCCGTTGGCAAGGAGGAACACCGTGTCGTTGGTGCTGGTGTCCCCGTCAACGCTGATCATGTTGAAGGTGGCGTCCGTGGCCTCGCGCAGGGCCGACTGGAGGAAGCCGGGCTCCACCTGGGCATCGGTGGTGATGAACGCGAGCATCGTGGCCATGTTCGGGTGAATCATGCCCGAGCCCTTCGCGCACCCGGCCAACGTCACTGTTGCGTCGCCCACGGGGAACGACACTGCGATCTCCTTGGTCATCGCGTCGGTGGTCAGGATGGAGCGGGCGAAGCCGTGGCCGGCGTCGCTGGCCAGCTCCAGCTTGTTCAAGCCGCCGCGAACGAGGCCCATTGGGAGCTCAACGCCAATCAGGCCAGTGCTGCACACCAGCACCTCCTCGGTCGCCACCCCCAGCTTGGCCGCCGTCACCGCAGCCATCTCCTCCGCGTCCTTGAGCCCCTGGTCGCCGACGCAGCAGTTGGCGCAGCCGCTATTGACGATGACCGCGCGGGCGCTCCCGCCGGCGATGTGCCGCTCGCTCAGGGTCACGGACGGCGACCTGACCAGGTTCGTGGTGAATACTCCGGCGGCGGATGCAAGGGAGTCCGAGTAGAGGAGCCCCATGTCCAGCTTGTCGGGGCTGTAGGTTCTGAGACCAGCGTAGGTGGCCCCAGCCCTATAGCCCTTGGGGCTGAGGACGGTGCCGTCGGGTACTGTCGTAATTGTAGAAGCCATGTTTCTCACCTCCGTGTGAACGCTCGCGTTTCCAGGGGTAGCCAGTGGCTAGAGGACGCTTGAGCGTTCATCGGAGCCAGTTCAGGCCTTTGGACGGAACGCGATGGAGTATAGCACACGACGCGGGCGGGTTCACGTTGCATCTCCGCTCGCGGCGTCGTTGGGGGGCGTCGCGCCGTTTGGCGACGATGCGGCGTCGGTTTCGACGATAGGACCGGCATCGTCGGCCAGGGCCCGGGACATCGCCGCGACAGCCACCTCGATCTGATCGTCGTTGGGCACGCGCGTGGTCATCGCCTGAAAGGCCAGGCCGGGGAGCGACAGGACGCGGGCCAGTGGGTTGCCGGGGTGCGTTCCCGCGAAGCGGATAAGCTCGTAGCTGATGGCGGCGATGACCGGCACCAGCGCGATCCGCGAGAGGGCCGCCAGCCACAGGGCGGGACGGCCGACGATGGAGAAGACCAGGATGGAGACCACCACCACGGTGATGAGGAAGGCGGTGCCGCAGCGGGGGTGTGCCTTGGGAAAGGCCCGGATCCGGTCCGGTTCCAGGGGCTCGCCGTGCTCGTGGGCGTGGATGGTCATGTGCTCTGCGCCGTGGTAGGCAAAGACCCGCTTGATGTCTCCCAGCCGCCCGATCAGCCAGATGTAGCTGACCAGCATGACCAGCCGAATCATGCCCTCCAGCAGGTTGCTGACAAGCGACGATTCGATGACCCGGTCCAGGGCGCGAGCGCCAAGCAGGGGCAGCAGGAAGAACACGCCGACACCCAGGGCCACGGCCGCCACCATCGAGCCGTAGATGGCGCCGCGCTCCACGCGGCCCGGCGCGGGGACATCCTCGGCCTCGCCTCCAGGGGCGTCCGGCGCGACCATGGCGATCTCCGCCGAGCGATTGAGGGCGCGTATCCCCAGGGCGAGCGTTCCCAGCAGCACCACGACGCCCCGGACCAGGGGCGTGCGCCCCAGCCGCCCGCGGATGAGGGGGCTCATGGACAGCCGTCCGGTCCAGATGCCGCCGTCCGGGCGACGCACCGCCAGCGAAGCACCGGTGCGCCCCACGATGAGTACGCCTTCAATGACGGCCTGACCGCCGTAGGTGAACGTGTTCGCCATGGGGCCTCTCCCGGCCGATGGACCTAACGGGGTGGGGGAAAAAGAATCGGGGTGAGATGACTCACCCCGACGGTCCGTGGGTGGCGCCTACTGGAGGTTGTACCTGCGCCTGAAGCGCTCCACCCGACCCTCGGTGTCGACGATTCGCTGTTCGCCGGTGAAGAAGGGGTGGCACTGGCTGCACACCTCCACGCGGATGGAGGCCTTGGTGGAGCCGGTGGTGAACGTGTTGCCGCAGAGGCAGGTCACCTGGGCCTCGGCGTGCCACTCGGGGTGGATGTCGGTCTTCACGGTCGCTCCTTGGCTGCTACGCCGGTTCCGGTGCGGGGTAGACGCTCGCCATCTTCTTGCCCTTCAGGGCGTACTCGAACTTCACGTTCCCGTCGATGAGCGCGAAGAGGGTGAAGTCGCGTCCCAGGCCCACGTTGCGACCGGCCAGGAACCGCGTGCCCCGCTGCCGCACGATGATGGTGCCGGTGCGGACCAGCTCACCGCCATACCGCTTGACGCCCAGGCGCTGCCCGTTGCTGTCCCGACCGTTGCGGCTGGAACCGCCGCCTTTCTTGTGTGCCATGATTCCTTCCTACGACTCGGCCGCTTCCGTGGCTTCTGGCGTCTCGGGCGTCGCCGCTTCCGGCTCGACGGGGGCCGCTGGGGCTTCCTCGACGGCGGGAGGCGGCGCCGGAGCGTCGGCCGCCTCGCCGGTCAGGATGTCCTGGACCTGGAGCCGGGTGTAGCTCTGCCGGTGGCCGTTCTTGCGCCGGTAGCGGGTCTTGGACTTGTACTTGAAGATAATGATCTTGGGACCGCGGAACTGGTCCTGGACCTCCGCGACGACCCGGGCGCCCTCCACGTGTGGGGTGCCGACGATGAGCTGGTCATCGTTGGAGACGAGGAGGACCGGCAGGTCCACGCGCGCGCCGACCTCCGCCTCGAGCTTTTCGACATCCAGTACGCTGCCAGGCTGGACCCGGTACTGCCTGCCGCCGGTCTGAACGATCGCATATGGGGCCATGGTGGAGTGGTTGCTCCCAGCTAGAATCCGAACCTACACATTGTATGCCGGAGGCGGGAGGGGTGTCAATGGCGGGGAGGGGGGCGTGAGAAGGTATGAGTGAGGGCAGCGACTTGACGGCCAATACGCTGGTTGATCCGGTCCGCCACCTCTTCCGGCGTCGCAGCCGAACCGAACGATGGCTCCCAGGGCTTCGTCCGTATGTGCGCAAAGTGCCTCATCCTTCACCTCCGTGAAGGGCCATCACTCCCTGTCGCTCCCGCATGCTAGAATCGCGCGTGGCACCAGTGCTGGAGTCGGGAGGAGGGCACTCATGCCTTGGGAGTTTGCATCGGACGCCGCGTGGCCCGTGGCCGCAATCATCATCGCCTTCATGCTCCGGAAGCAGATCCAGTCTGTCATTCCCCTGGTCCGCAAAGTGAAAGCCGGTGGAGTGGAAGTCCACTTGGGCGACGTGGTCACCCCAGAGTTGGCCCTGGCCACATTGGCGGATGAGTCGGAGGAACCCGAAGGCTTCGTTGAGCGCGTGCGCTCAACGTACATCGCCTACGTCCTCCACACCACGACATGGATTCTCGGCGTGATCTTGGGTAGCGGGGGTGTATTGTCCGGCGACGAATCCGTGGCCCTTGTCCGGCTGTTCGCGGTGCAAAGGGGAGTGCTCGAACGTATTCTTGCGGCGACAACGACCAAGGAAATGAACGAGGCCTATGCCTCCCATTGGGACGCCTTGGAGCCTCTCCGGAAGAGTCAGGGTGTCAACGTAGAGTAGGCGCATTGGCTCGCTTCGGCGCCAGGCGCAGATGAGATCTAGCCGCACCAACCCCGCCTTCCCGATCTGCCCCCACGTGCTAGAATCCGGGGCATGTGGGACAAGATCGGCGAGACCTGGCACGGTGGGAAGCTGACGGCCCTGCGGACCCGCATACGCCGCCGGGCCTCTGTCGTCGCGGCCGTCGCCGTGGTAGGCACCGGGATAGTCTGGTTGGCCCTGGTGGGTTCCCAACCAGCTGGTCCCATCCGGCATCACCGACCCGGCCAAGCGCGTCGAGCTCGCCAACGAGCTCCGGGGAACCTTCGCCACGATTGTCGGCGGAGCCGTGCTGATCCTGGGAGTCTGGGTCACGTGGCGCCGCACGGCGGCCGCTGAGCGCAACGTGGCCGTACTCCAAGAGGGCCAGATCACCGAGCGGTTCACGCGTGCCATCACTCAGCTCGCGAGCGAGAAGATGACGGAGCGGCTGGGAGGCATCTACGCGCTCGAGCGCATCGGTCGTGACTCTGCCAAGAAGGATGGATGGCAGGTCGTCGAAGTCCTCTCCGCCTTCGTCCGCGAGACCGCTCCACGGACCGACTTCGGGCCTCGAAAGACCCCACCGAAGCCTGGAGAGGCCGCCGTCCGCATCGATGTCCAGGCGGTCTTGACGGTACTCGGTCGCCGAGACTGGAGACACGAGAGCCCCGACCAAATCGTTGACCTGCGGAACACGGACTTGCGGGAGGCCAACTGCGCAGGGGCCTATTTCAAGAACGCAGACTTCAGCGAAGCACACTTGGATCTCGCGGAATTCGACGCGGCAAATCTGAATGGGGCGAAGCTTCGGGCCTCCGAACTCTACTACGCGAGCTTCGAGGGCGCGAACCTCGCGGCCGTGAACCTCATCGTCGCCAACCTTGAGAATGCGGCCATGTCGCTGGCTCACCTGGAAGGAGCGAACCTCGGGAGGGCGACGTTGACAGGCGCCGAGCTCAGAGGCGCGGACCTGAAGGGGGCGAATCTGGCGCGCGCCCAAGCTGACGGTGCGGACTTCGATGACGCACACATGGAGGGAGCACGCCTCATAGGTGCACATCTGACTGGAGCCAGCTTCAGGGGAGCGTACCTCAACGGGGTGAACTTCGCGGAGGCACATTTGGTGAGAGCGAGTCTCCACTTCGCGGACCTTGGGGGAGCCGACCTCGTGGGCGCGCTGCTGGAGGGAGCCAATCTCACAGGCGCGCACTTGGGGGAGGCGGATCTCCGAGGTGCGGACCTGTCGACGGCCACGGGACTGACCAAAGCGCAGATTTCCGTCGCCAAGACAGACACTAACACCAAGCCTCCTGACGACTTGCCCCCGTAGACTCACTCCCGGCATCTCCCGCCACTCCCACTCGTCCAGCACCGTGCTCCCGTTCCCCCGCTCCGTGCCCGTGCTTGGTGCAGCCCCTCTTCGTGGACTACAATCACCATCGACCCCACGGCGGCACCAACGGCCGGGTTTCTGCCGCCCGCTTATAGACGACATCCCTGGGAGCAACGACCAGAGAGGTGCATCGAGTGGTTGGCAAGATTGGCCTCGTTATCGGGCTCCTGGCGGCGGCGGCCTGTGGGCCAGCCCTCGGGGACTATTCGCAGGAGGACCTTGTGCTGACGGAGCGCGGAGAGGCGGTGGCAAGCAGAGAGCTCGAAGAGAGCGACAAGGTCACGCTGGTCATCGAAGCGACCCAGCGCGACGAGTGGGCGTGGTGCGCCCGGCCGACGCTGGAAGACCCCCATGGCAACCCGCTGATGGAATTGAGGGCGTCGCGTACCGGGGCTGGAGACTCCCAGATGGACAACTACCGGTACGACTTCACGGCCCAGGCCGACGGTGTCTATCGCGTGGTGTTCGATAATGCGGAGTGCGCGGTGCGAATGTCAGTGGTCCGGGTCGCCATGTCGTGGAGCGTGTCCTAGCGAGCGGACTCAGGCGTACCCCGTCCGTGGCGTGCCCGTCGTCACCACGAACCCACGATGCGAGGCCCGCGACTCGACGAGCCCTCGACGAGCGTTCACACTGGCATGCCCTCAGCATGGGGGCAGGACACGCTCTGCTCACCCCCCGTGGCGCATCGCCTCCAGCGCCCCGAACGCCCGCTGCACCACCTCCGGCAGCGCCGGGTGCACGTAGATTGCCTGGGTGATGGCGTCCGTGGCCAGGCGCAGCCGCATGGCGTTGGCCACCTCCTGCACCAGCATGGAGGCGTGCGCGCCGACGATGTGGCACCCCAGGATCTCGCCTGTATGCTGGTTCGCCAGCGCCTTGACGAAGCCGTCCCGCTCCTCGATCGAGGAGCCGTAGGCCGTGTCGGCGTAGTCGTAGGTCGCGGCGACGTACGGGACACCCGACTCCACCGCCTGCTGCTCCGTCAGGCCCACGCCGGCGACCTGGGGGGATCCGAAAACCGCGTACGGCATGGCATGGTAGTCCACGGCGACGCGGTCGTCCGGGTTGAAGATGTTGTTGGCTGCGTACGCGGCTTCCAGGTTCGCGCTGTGCTTGAGCAGGTACCGCCCCACGATGTCGCCAAGCGCCCAGACCCCCGGTACGCCGGTCTCCAGGCACTCGTCCACTCTGATGAACCCCCGCTCGTCCACCTCCACGCCGGACTCCGCCACCGCGAGCCGGTCGGAGTTCGGGGTGCGACCGGTGGCAATCAGCAGCGCGTCGCCGGCGACCCTGCGAGTCTTCCCCTCCACCGTCACGTCGAGCGCGACGTCGTCCCCGTGGCGATAGGCGCGGGTTGCCTGCGTCCCCAGGAGCACCCTGAACCGGCGCTGGTAGACCTCCGTGAATCGGATGGCGACCTCCCGGTCCGCGCCGCGCAGCAGAGTCGGGCCGCGCTGGACGATGGTCACCTCCGTGCCCAGGGCGCCGAAGAGGTGCGCGATCTCGGTGGCGATGTACCCTCCGCCGACGATGGTGAGCCGCCGGGGCTGGCGCGGTAGCCGCAGCACCTCGTCCGAGGTGACGTACGGGACGTCCGTCAGCCCCGGAATGTCGGGGACCCACGGACGAGTGCCGGCTGCGATCACCACGGTCTCCGCCCCGATCCGCTCCCCGGCTACCTCCAGCGTCTTGGGCGCGACGAAGCGGGCGGCGCCCTTGAAGACGGTCGTGTTGGAAGCGTCCCGATTCCCCTCCTCGATTGCCCGGGCATCCTCGTCGATCTCCTCGAACGCCCGCCGGACGATGAACTCCCAATCGACGCCCTCCACCCTGGTCGTGATCCCAAAGCGGGCCGCGCCCTGCACCGTCTCCATCACGTCGGCGCAGTGAATCAGAATCTTGGAGGGGATGCACCCACGGTTGAGGCACGTCCCCCCAAAGGGCCCCTCCTCGACCACGGCGACCGAGAGGCCGCGGTCGTCGGCCTCGGCGACGATATCCAGGCCGGACCCGGAGCCGATCACAAGCAGGTCGAAGGTCTTCATGGGCCGGGGGTGTCCTCCACCTTGGTCAATCCGATTCAATCTGCTTCGGGGGACACCGCCGGTCCGCGTAAGAACAGAACACGCAACACTCCCCCTCCTTGGGCCGCAGAAGCGACCCGCACGAGGTGCACTCGTAGAAGAACTGGCACGCGTCCACGGGCATCTCCTCTTCGCGGGCAGCGGCGCAGACCGGACAGGTGATGGTCGCTCTCGTCACGACGTTCGAACTCATGCATCTCCCCCCATCGCGGCGCCCGGCCGCAACATCCTACGCCCTCGTCGATGCCGCCGCCAGTCTCGAGCGCGGTCGCGTTGACGCGACTCCTGAGTCAGCGGTATAGTCTTGTGATACTGGCGGCTGCCCGCAAGGGGCAGCGTGTCGGAGCCTCCTCGGCGCCGAGCCGCTGTCTGGACAGCCTGCCGCCGTAGTCCCGGTCCTCCCCGTAGGCCCCACGTGCTCGGGGCGTGCCCCAAGCGACCGAGGATGGTCGCATGACATGCATCGCGCAAGCGAGGGTGCTGGTTGGTGAGAAACAGGGGACGGGGGGGGCTCGAGGCCCAGGCGCCACCGCCTGACGACCTCCAGCATGAAGAAACGCTCCCGGAGAGGAAACCCCCCTTCGGATTCAAGACCCTGGCCTCGCTCGGCTACCGGGACTTCCTCTACCTCTGGCTGGGCCAAGCGACCCACGCTTTCGCGCTCTGGCTCGAACAGACCGCTCGGCCGCTCCTGATCCTCGCGCTCACCGACTCCCCCGTCCACCTGGGCGGCGTCATCATGATCCGAACGGTGCCGGCCGTCGTCCTGGGCATGGTGGCGGGTGTGGTGGCAGACAACTTCAACCGTCGCACCGTGCTCATCACGACGAAAGTCGCTGTGTTGGTCCTCAGTGTTGTCTTCGCCGCCCTGATCGTGTTTGACCTGATCGAGGTGTGGCATATCTACCTGTTCAGCTTCCTACGGGGGGCGACGATGGCCTTTGACCAGCCGGCCCGCCGAGCGATGATCCCCACCATCGTCCCCCACCGCCTGGTGATGAACGCGATGGCACTGAGCACCGGGACGATGGGGGGCATGCGCATCGCGGGAGCCGCGGCGGCCGGCATCCTGATGGGGTTCTACGGCATGGCCGCGCCCTTCGTCGCCATCGTCTTCGTGTACATCCTGGCCGTGATCTTCACGTGGATGCTGCGCGTCCCCGACCACGCTCGATCCGGGTACCAGGGCATCCGGAGCATGGGCAACGACCTGGCGCAGGGGCTCAGGTTCGCGTGGAACACCCCCGCGGTGCGAGGGGTCCTGATTATCGCCGTGGGCTACTTCACCTTCGGCATGGCCTTCATGCAGGTGTTCGCCCCTCTGTTCGCGACGAAGGTCCTGGAGATCGGGGAGACCGGCTACGGGCTGCTCATCTCTGTGATGGGGGTCGGAAGCGTCCTGGGATCGTTGGCCCTGGCGACGGCCAATCCGACTCGGCGGCGGGGCGTCATGTTGCTGGCGCTGCTGGGCATCTTCGGCGTCGTGCTGGTCGTCTTCGCGGCCGGCGCCTCGCTGCGGATCATCCCCCTGGCCTTCGTGCTCATGGCCGTTCTCGGGCTGACGCAGGCCGCATTCTTCCCCGTCATCAACGCGATGCTGGTGGAGGCGGCTCCCGAGAATATGCGCGGGCGGGTCCTGGGGCTGCTGAGCCTGGACCGGGCTATGACGGCTTTCGGCGGGTTCCTGGCGGGGGTCATGGCGGCCGGCATGGGCACCGTGTGGGCGCAGAGCTTTTTCGGTGCGGCGTGTGTCGTGACGGCGGTAGCCCTGTTCAGCCTCATGCCGAGCCTGCGCCGGGTCCGCTGAGTGGGGGGGTGGCTGGTGGGGGCGCGGCTCGCTGCCGCGCGATGGCACCCACCCAGCTAGGCCAATGAGGGCTACGCCCCTCGCGCGCGCCTGACCGCCCCTAATCTCGCCTTCGCGCCGTTCAGCAATGGCGTAAGGCACTGGCCGACGGTCGCGAGCGGCGCTACAATCCCTGTGAGCACTCTCGGTGGAGGTTGGCTGCCGTGAAACTGTACAGGCTCCCGATCCTTCTGCGCGATCCAAGTGAGGACACTGAGGACCGGTTCCTCGCGGAGGCGCCTAGCCTCCCAGGGTGCCGGGCGTGGGGAAACACGGCGGCGGAGGCGCTGGAGAACCTGCAAAGCGTCGCCACGGCGTTCATCGAATCCTACAAAGACCAGTCTGATACGCTGCCACCGGAGGTGCAGAGCGCTGGCGTTGAGGTCACCGATCCCCAGGCGATAAGCGAGATTCTGGTCGCTGTGTGACCTATCGGGAGCTCGCCCGCAAACTGCGTCGCCTCGGGTGCGAGCTGGACCGGAGGGCCAGGGGAGACCACGAGATCTGGATGAACCTCTCCACCCACGCCAGAACAACAATCCCAAACTGGGGAAGCCGCGATCTCAGGCAAGGCACAGTGCGGGCTATCATCCGCGATTTGGGCGTTCCGAAAAGAGAATTCGACCGCGCGTGAGGCACGACACGCTAACGCCCCTGATCCGTCTCGAGGGGGCCGCCATCGGCCTCTCCCCCTCACACACCCCTGACCGCCGCCTTCGCCCCGTTCAGCAGCGGCGCCAGGTAGCCCCCCGTGACCGACTTCTTCGCCCGCGCTACCTGCTCCGGCGTCCCCTTCGCCATCACGTAGCCACCCCGGTCCCCCGCGCCCGGACCCAGGTCGATGATCCAGTCGGCGTTCTTGATCACGTCCAGGTGGTGCTCGATGATCACCACCGTGTTCCCCCCGTCCACCAGCCGATGGAGCACCCGCAGCAGCGCGTCCACGTCCTCGAAAGAGAGCCCCGTCGTGGGCTCGTCCAGGATGTAGAACGTGCGGCCCGTCGCGCGGCGCGACAGCTCGGTCGATAGCTTTATCCGCTGCGCCTCGCCGCCGGAGAGGGTGGTGGCGGGCTGCCCCAGCCGGATGTAGCCCAGCCCCACGTCCCGCACCGTCTCCAGCTTGGAGCGAATTCGGGGCTGATTCTGGAAGAGATCCAGCGCCTCGTCCACCGTCATGCGCAGCACTTCCGCGATGGAGCGGTCGCGGAACTTGACCTCCATCGCCTCTCGGTTGTACCGGTCCCCCTGGCAAACCTCGCACGGGACCGTCACGTCCGGCAGGAACTGCATCTCGATCTGGATATAGCCGTCGCCCTGGCACCCCTCGCACCGCCCGCCCTTCACGTTGAACGAGAACCGTCCCGGCTTGTACCCTCGGGCCCGGGCCTCCGGGAGCTGCGCGAAGAGCTCGCGGATGGGGGTGAAGGTGCCGGTGTAGGTAGCAGGATTGCTCCGGGGTGTGCGACCGATGGGCGATTGGTCGATGTTGACGACCTTGTCGATGTTCTCGAGCCCGGAGACCCGGTCATGCGCCCCGGGACGCTCCCGGGCGCGATAGAGGACCTGCGCCAACCGCTTGAAGAGGACCTCGTAGACCAGGCTGCTCTTGCCCGAGCCGGACACGCCCGCAATACACACGAGCCTCCCCAGCGGGAACGCGACGTCCACGTCTTTGAGGTTGTTGGCCCGCGCCCCCGATACGACGATGACCTCGCCGCTCCCACGCCGGCGCTTCGCCGGCACGGGGATCTTCTTGCGGCCGGAGAGGTACGCCCCCGTGACCGAGTCCGGAGAGTCCAGGAGGTCCTGCAGGGTGCCCGCCACGACCACATGCCCCCCGTGCTCACCAGCCCCCGGGCCCATGTCCACGATGTGGTCGGCGTGGCGCATCACCGCCTCGTCATGCTCCACGACGAGGACGGTGTTGCCCAACTCCCGCAGCCGCTCCAGGGTGGCGATGAGCCGGTAGTCGTCAGCGGGGTGGAGGCCGATGGTGGGCTCATCGCAAACGTAGAGCACCCCCATCAGCCCCGAGCCGATCTGGGTCGCCAGTCGGATGCGCTGGCCCTCGCCCCCGGAGAGGGTGGAGGCCGAGCGGTCGATCGACAGGTACTCGAGGCCCACGTCCACGAGGAAGCGGAGACGCGCTTCGATCTCCTTCAGGATCTGCCGGGCGATGAACCGGTCGCGGTCGTTCAGGGCGCGGTCCTGCTCGATGCGCTCCGAGTCCTCGTCCTGCACGTCGCCCACCCACTCGAGCGCCCGCTCGATGGTGAGGGCGCAGAACTCCATGATGTCCCAGCCGCACACCGTCACCGCCAGCGACTCGGGCTTGAGACGCCGCCCGTGACAGGTCTGGCACGATCGCTGGGCCATGTACCGCTGGATTTCCTGGCGCATGTAGTCGGACTCCGTGTCGCCGTAGCGGCGGAGCAGGTTCGGGATCACGCCCTCGAACGCCGTGTTCCAATTGAACACGCGGCCGCGTTGCGTGCGGTGACTCATAGCGTAAGTGCGGCCCCCGCTCCCGTACAGCAGCAGGTCCAGGACCTCCGGAGGCAGGTCGTGGACGGGCGTCGTCGTCGAGAAATCGTCCTGCCGGCCCAGCGATTCCAGGAGGCTCAAGTACCAGCGGCTGGACGTGCCGGAGCGCGCCCAGGGCACGACCGCTCCCTGCGACAGCGAGAGGTCACGGTTGGGGATCACCAGTTCCGGGTCGGGCTCCAGCCGGAACCCCAGGCCGGTGCACTCCGGGCACGCCCCATGAGGACTGTTGAAGCTGAATGTCCGCGGCTCGATCTCTCCCAGGCTCACCCCGTCGTAGGGGCAGGAGAACTGCTCGGAGAAGATCAGCTCGCCGGCCCCTTTGCGCGCCCTCCGGCCGTTCCCGGCGCCCGCGCGTGCAGGCGCCGTGCCGTTCAAGATTGACACCCCCACGATGCCATTCGCGAGACGCATCGCCGCCTCTACCGAGTCGTGGACGCGGCTGGACTCGAGCCCCTCGCCTACAACGAGCCGGTCCACCACCACCTCGATGGTGTGACGGCGCTTCTTGTCGAGCGCGAACGACTCCGACAGGTCGTGCACCGTGCCGTCCACTCGCACGCGGACGAACCCCTTCTTGCGGGAGTCCTCAAAGACGTCCTTGTACTCGCCCTTGCGGTCTCGGACCACCGGCGCGAGCACCATGATGCGGCTGTCCGCGGGGAGAGCAAAGACAGCGTCCACGATCTGCTGCACGGTCTGGCGCTGCACGGCGCGCCCGCACTTGGGGCAGTGGGGCTTGCCGACGCGGGCGAAGAGGAGGCGCAGGTAGTCAAAAACCTCGGTCACGGTGCCGACGGTGGAGCGGGGGTTGTGGGAGACCCCCTTCTGGTCGATGGAGATGGCGGGGGAGAGCCCTTCGATGTAGTCGACGTCCGGCTTCTCCATCCGCCCAAGGAACTGCCGGGCGTAGGCGGAGAGCGACTCCACGTAGCGGCGTTGGCCCTCCGCGTAGATGGTGTCGAAAGCCAGGGAGCTCTTGCCCGACCCCGAGACGCCAGTGATGACGACAAGCTTGTTCCGCGGGATCACCACATCGACGTTGCGAAGGTTGTTTTCACGCGCGCCCTTGACGACGATGTGCTCCAGTGGCATGGACCCCTCAGATCCCTGTGACATTGGGCCGATCTAGGCGACGACCTCGATGAACGGCTCGCTCGCCTCCAGCACCTCGCCCACGACGGCTCCTCGGACACTCCGGGCCTCTAGCTCCTCAAGCAGCCTGGCCACTCGCTCCCGAGCCACAGAAATGAGAAGGCCGCCGGAGGTCTGAGCGTCGCACAGGACAAGCTTGTCCTCCAGTGTGAGGGCGGGGTCCCACCGAGCCAGCTTGTCCACGGACTTCATGTTGCGATACGTGCCTTCGGGCGCAATGCCGTCGTCCAGGAGCTCGCGGACGCCCGGCAGGACCGGGACGGCGTTCAGGCTCAGCCGCGCGGCCACGCCGCCCCCCCTGACCATGCCCGCCAGGTGCCCCATCAGGCCGAAGCCGGTGACGTCGGTGCACGCGTTGACCCCGACGGCCAGCATCGCCTCGGAAGCGTCCCGGTTCAGCTCCGCCATGACCCGAATCGCCTCGTCCATCACCTCCGCGGGCGCGGCCTCCGCCTTCCCGGCCGTCGTGATGATGCCGGTGCCGAGCGGCTTGGTGAGGACCAGGGCGTCGCCGGGCCGAGACCCTACGTTGGTGACCTGGGCTCCCGGCGTGACCAGCCCGGTGACGGCCAAGCCGTACTTCGGCTCGGCGTCGTCCACCGTGTGTCCTCCGACGATGAGAACCCCGGCCTCCTGGGCCTTCTCGAACCCGCCCCGGAGCACCTCGGCCAGAATGTCGCGGTCCAGATCCACCGGGAACGCCAGGATGTTCAGGGCCAGGAGCGGTCGCCCGCCCATAGCATAGACGTCGCTGAAGGCGTTGGCCGCCCCGATGGCGCCGAACCAGTAAGGGTCGTCGACGATCGGCGGGAAGAAGTCCACCGTCTGCACCAACGCGGTGTCGTCGCCGATCCGGAACACAGCGGCATCATCCCCGGTCTCCAGACCCACCAGGAGATCGGGGTGCGAGATGCGCGGGAGCTTGCTCAGGACCTGGCCCAGGTCCTCGGGACTGAACTTGGATGCTCAGCCGGCGCAGCGGGCCAGGGTCGTGAGACGCAGGGACTTCTTCGTCATTCCTTCCACCCTTCCACCGGGGACCGGATCACCTCAGCCGAACCGCCGTCCAGTGCCCCGCCGTGGGCCGCGGGCTCGCCGGGCAGCGCCGGACCATTGTAGCAGCACCGGCAGACCGGTGGTAGCGAGCGGGGGGGTCCACGCAGCGGCTTTCGATTGCCCACCGGGAGTCTCTTCCCGCTCACCCTGAGCCTGTCTGTAAAGACCGGAGACAAGGGTTACACATGT
>CAYTEC010000026.1:0-9579 GCA_964436745.1 uncultured Dehalococcoidia bacterium
GTCTTCGGTTATCTGCGCCTCAAAACTGTCCCATTCCGCTGACTCCCTACAGTCTAGCAGCCCTGCCGTTCCTGCGTGCACTCGCTCATGCCCAAAGATCCCGGATGCGGGCCGCGATGTCGCGGCTCGCGTACCGGGGGTCGGACGATGGACCCGCTTCCTCGGGCATCGGCGGGGCGGGCTGATCCATCGATTCCACCACCTCGGGCGTGAAGAACCTGCAGAGCTGGGCGTAGCTGTGGGCGTCCGACGCGGTCGGGGGCCGGTGGTAGTAGCGCAGCGGCCACGACACGTACAGGAAGTCTCGCGCTCTGGTCAGCGCAACGTAGGTGAGCCGCAGCTCCTCCTCGATCTCGTCGGCGGCGCCCGTTGCCATGTCGGACGGCAAGAAGCCGTCCGCTGCGTGGATCAAGAACACCACGTCCCACTCCAGGCCCTTGGTGGAGTGGATGGTGGAAAGCACCAGCCAGTCCTCGTCAAGTGTCGGCGGCCCCGCCAGATCCCCTGTGGACGCAGGCGGGTCCAGGGTCAGGTCCGCGAGGAACTGGCTCAGCGACCCGTGCCCCTCAGCGAGCCGCGATAAGTGCTCCAGGTCGCTTGCTCTCGCCTCCGCGTCGTCGTAGCGGCGCTCCAGCAGCGGGCCGTAGAAGCGGCGCACGTGGTCGATGAGCACGGACGGGGCCGTTTCCGGCGTGGACGATAGGTCAGCCATCAGCGCGCAGAGGCCGGCGATCTCCTCCCGGGCGGCCGGCGGAGCCGGGAACGTGGAGAGCGATGCTGGGTCGTGGCCCGACGCCGCGACGTGACCCAAGGCCGCGGCCGCCGTGGCCGGTCCGACGCCGTTGAGGAGCTGGAGCGCGCGGAACCACGCTGTCCCGTCGCGGGGGTTCTCCAGAATGCGCAGGAAGGCCAGCAGGTCCTTCACGTGCCCCGCTTCCAGGAATCTGAGGCCCCCGTACTTGCAGAACGGGATGCCCCTCCGTGCGAGCGCCAGCTCCAGGGAAGCGGAGTGGGAAGCCGCGCGGAACAGGACGGCCTGCTTTCGGAGAGGGATGCCCTGCTCGTAGTGCTTCAGGACACGGCGAATCACCGCCTCGTCCTGACGGTTCTCGTCCAGGCAGCTCAGGAGCTCCGGCTGCTGACCCCCGGTGCGCGCCGACCAGAGGCGCTTCGAGTAGCGCTCGCGCGCCTGGCCGATGACGCGGTTTGCCGTCTCCAGGATTGGCGGCGTGGAGCGGTAGCTCTGCTCCAGGAGCACGGTGGTGGCGCCGGGAAACTGGGCGGGGAAGTCGAGCATGTTGCGCGGCGTGGCGGAGCGGAACCCGTAGATGCTCTGGGCGTCGTCCCCCACCACCGTGATGTTCCGGAGCTCCCGCCGCATGCCGGCCAGGATGCCGGCCTGGAGGACGTTGGTGTCCTGGTACTCGTCGACCAGTATGTGATCGAAGCCACCCCCGATCAGGTCGCCCAAAGGCCCGTCCTGTGACAGGTGGTACCAGTAGAGCAGGAGGTCGTCGTAGTCCAGAACCCGCTGCTCAAGCTTCCGCTCGGCGTATGCGCGGAAGAGGCTTCGCAGCTCCCCTTCCCACTGGGCGCACCAGGGGAAGTGCTTTCGCAGGACCGTCGTCAGGTCGTCGCCGCCGTTGACCCGGCGGGAGTAGATGGCCAGGCACGTGCCCTTGCGAGGGAACCGGCCGCCGGTCTTGGACAGGCCCAGCTGGTGGCGAAGGATGTCCATGAGGTCCTCCGCGTCCGAGTGGTCGATGATCGTGAAGTCCGGCTCCAGGCCGGCGGCACGTCCGTGGATTCTCAGTAATCGGTTGCCGATGGCGTGGAACGTGCCGCCCCAAGCTCGCCGCGCGATTGCCTCTCCGCCTCGGACAGCCAGGGCGGCGCGCTCGAGCATGGCTCCTGCTGCCCGCCGCGTGAAGGTGAGCAGGAGCACTCGCTCGGGCGGCACGCCCTGAGCGACCAGGTGGGCGACTCGGTAGGCGAGGGTGCGGGTCTTGCCGCTGCCCGCGCCCGCGACCACCAGAAGCGGCCCGTCACCATGGGTGACCGCCTCGCGCTGCTGGGGGTTCAGGCTGTCGAGCCAGGCGGGGGAGCGTTCAATCGTACGCATGTGCGGAAGTCGATGGTAGAACGCCCGTTCCAGAATGTCAAGGCCCCGAGGGCGTATGGGGCGGATCCTGCTGCACGACCGAGCGCGACTCCAGGAGCGAGCGGACCTCGGCATCGTCGCAGCCCAGGTCGCGGAGCACCTGGCGTGAGTGCTCCCCAGCCAGCGGTGCGGCGGCGGCCGGTCCCGTGACCGCGTCCGAGAAGTGGAGGGGGGAGCCGATGACCGTCAGCTTGCCGTCCAGGGGGTCGTCGAGCCGCACCACCATGCCCCGCTCGGCGAAGTAGGGGTCGCTCACGGCTTCCCGCATGCTTCGCACGATACCGTACGGCGCCCCCGCTTCCTCCATGCGGCGCGCCAGGTCCGCCACGTCGTGCCCCGCCACCCACGATCCAACCGCTGCGTTCGCTTCGGCGGGGGTTGGGGGCATCTCCTCGTCGGGGTGGCCCAGGGCCTCGGCGATGCGCTGCCAGTTGCGCGGGCCGCCGAGGTTGATCGTTACGTGGCCGTCCCGGGCCGCGTGGATGGGATGGCGAAACGGTCGCCACTCAGCCTCCGAATCGCCCGCGAGGGCAGGGCCGGCCACCTCGCTGAGCATCGCGAGCTGGCTTTCGACCAGCGTGACGTCAATGTGCTGACCTCGTCCAGTGTGCTCCCGGTCGTAGAGGGCGGCGAGGATGGCCGAGACAGCGTTCGAGGCCGTCACGATGTCGGCCACCGTGATTCCGGGCGCGAAGGGGGCGTCAAACCCGGCCGCCTGCTGCTGTACCCACAGCCACCCGGCCTCGGCATGGGCGGTCGCGCCGTAGGCTCGCCGGTGGGACGACGCCCCGCTCTGTCCGAACCCTGATATCGAGGCGAAGACGAGCCGTGGGTTCGCCTCCCGCAGCTGCTCGTACGCCAACCCAAGTCGCGCCATGACACCGGGCCGGAAGTTCTCGACCAGCACGTCCGCTCGCGCCGCCAACCGAGCCGCCACGTCCGTCCCCGCCGGGACCCGGAGATCCAGGGCGATGGAGCGCTTGCCTGCGTTGTTGGACGCGCTGCCGCTGCCGCGCACCGGGCCCTCCGCGCCGTCCGGGGGTAGCGGGTCCACCTTGGTCACCCGCGCGCCGAGGTCGGCCAGGACCCGCGTGGCGTACGGGCCCGCGACGACGTGCGTGAAGTCGAGAACCTGGACCCCGTCGAGGATGCGGCGCTCGGCCATGGCAGGTCACCCCTCTTTCGCTGTCCGCTCCGTGTCGGGTATTGGCGCGACCCGCACGGACGCACCGCCCATGGTATGACGGGCCCGGTCCTCCCGCAATCGCCTGCTCGCGGGCCAGGCCGGCAACGGACAGGAAGCCATCGACCTGGTGGAACGACTGGGCCCGGATATCCCCATCGTGGACTTCCAGATGCCCGGACTGAACGGCATCGACGTCGCCAAGGCACTCACGCAGCGGGGCACCCGCACCCGCACGATCCTGCTTTCGATGCACGCCAACGAGGCCTACGTCATCCAGGCGCTCAGAAACGGGGCGATGGGCTACGTGCTCAAGGAGTCCGGCGGGACCGAGCTGGTGTCCTCGTCGCGGACCAAGTGACCAGAGTGAGGACGGAGCCATGGCGAGCGCAAGCCCGGCCCCGGTCCTGGGCGAAGCTGCCACAGAGGGCGCCGGGCCAGCTGGAATAACCTCGCGTCCGATCTGCCCATGCCGCCAACGTTGGCTGGGTCGCGCGACCGGTCGGGATTGCGTGAGGTCCGATGGTCGCGGTCCGCGGACCTCGGTCCCGGTGTGTCCAGCAACTACCTCGCCCCATCCGACTGTCTCCCCGGCGCTAGAAGAACGGCGTTCCCCACCCGTCCAGAAACGCGATATCCTCCACTGGATGGCGAGATGTGGCGCCGAATGAGACCCCTTCCGCGGGGTATCCCATCGGTATGAGGGCCGCCGTCTCCACGTTTGCCGGAATGCCCAGGAACGCCTTGACCTCATCCTCATACAGCTTGTGCATGACGGTCGGGACCGTCCCCAACCCAAGGGCCCTGGCGGCCAGCATCAGGTTCTGGACCGCCGGGTATATGGATGCGCCCCTTGTGAGCGTGCCCGGCGAGGTAACAACCGTGGGGGGGTTGAACTCGTCGTGGCGGATGCACGCCAGGATAAGCACGGGCACCTCCGCCATATGGTCTCGCAGGTGCTCCGCATCGTGGTGAAGCTGAGCGGTGGCGGGGTCGAGCTCTCTTGTGCGGAGGCGCGCAAGCTCTTCCCCTCCTCTGCGGCGAAACTCCGCCACAACCCGTTTCACCTCTGGGTCCTTCAAGATCAGGAAGACCCAGGGCTGCGTGTTGCTTCCACTGGGCGCCTTGCTTGCCGCCTCCAGGACCTGCCGAATCAGCTCGTCGGGCACGGGATCGGCGCGGAAGCGCCGAATGGCCCTCTGGGTGTAGATCGCCTCAGTCAGCTCCACATGCGCCTCCCGTTATCGAAGGATCGGTCTACGTCGGCTCTCCGTAGCCTGCTCGCGTTTCCGACAGCGGCAAGCCGAGCCCCACTCTCGCTACGCGCCGAGGTATGTTGGAGAGCGCTTCTCCAGGAATGATGCCCGCCCCTCTTGCGCATCGAAGGTTTCCCGGTTTCGGACCCCCAGCTCAAGCTCGTTGGCAAGTGAGTCTCGAAGGCTGTGCGTCACGGAGTATTCCAATCCAGACTTGAAAACTCCCACGGTGAAGGTTGGGAGCTGCGCCAGGGTATCGACGAACTCGGCGGCACGCTGATCGAACTCGTCCAAGGGCCAGACTCTATTGAGCCAACCCCACTCGAGGGCTTCCTCGGCGTACAGATGGCGGCCGGTCATGAGGAGCTCGAGAGCGCGAGCCTGACCGACGATGCGGGGCAGAAACCAGGTGCTCCCGCCGTTCGGAGCGATCGCCCGCGTGACCCGATGATCGCCGACCTCGACGTTGTCGGCCCCCAGGCGGAAGTCGCAGGCGTTGGCGAGCTCAAACCCGTGCCCGAGCGCCCACCCGCGGATGAGCGCGACCACCGGCTTGGGCAGGTCGCGGAGGGCCAGCAGGAGCGGGTGATGCACGGTCTGGGAGCTGTCCACGCCCGGCTCAGGTTCCATACCCCGCAGGTCGTCCCCGGAGCAGAACGCTCGCGTACCCTCCCCGCGCAGCGTGACTACACGGACCTCCTGGGTCTCCCGGGCGTGCTGGATGAGCTGGTGCATTTCCCGCAGCAGACGATAGTTGAGGGCGTTGAGGCGCTCTGGCCGGTTCATGGTAATCGACATGACGCCCGAGTCTGAGATGTCCCAGACAACGTGCCTCCATTCCCTTTCCTCGACGGGCGGGAGTCCCCGGGTGGCTGACGGATCCGCGGAGATCTGCTGCTCACCGGTCATGATTCCCCTCCTGTCATGGTGCGGACGAAGGCTAACTTACCACAAGAGCCGCCGTCCTGCCGGGAGTGACGGCGTTGCGTGGGGACTTAGAGAAGGCAGGGCAACCCTCACGCTCAGGAAGCCCACGACGCCCAGGGTTCGTCAGGCTCATTCGGAGGGATAGATCGCTTTGGGAGGAAGGCAGCCAAGCCCGTCCCTCGGCCAACGCAGACCGGCCAGCCAGATGAAGAATACCCCCGGTGGACCCGAGTCTTTGTGCGACGCGGCGGGACAGGGCTGCGCCCGGTCAGGGGTCCAGCAGGTCGAAGCCCGCGGAGCGGATCTGCTTCGTGAGCCTGGCGACATGCTCCTGGTCTCCCGTCTCGGCCAGGATCTCGACACGCACTCGCCCCAGGAGGACCTCCGGCCCGTGCCTGTGGTGTACGATGTCGACCACGTTTGCGCCCGCATCCGCCACCAGTCTCAGCACCCGTGAGAGGCCCCCCGGTGCGTCCGGGAGGATGATGTTGAGCAGCACGAACCGCCCTTGGCGCGCCAGGCCGTGGTCCAGGATCCGACCCAGCAGGACGGGGTCGATGTTGCCACCCGAAAGCACCACGGCGACGGTCTTTCCGGCCGCGCGCACCCGGCCGCTGAGCAGCGCGGCGAGGCCGACGGCGCCCGCCCCCTCCACCAGCAGCTTCGTGCGCTCCAGGAGCAGGGCGATCGCCCAGGCTACCTCTCGGTCGGTCACCGTGACGATCTCGTCCACCGAATCCCGCATGATCCGAAGCGGGATCGCTCCGGGCTGTCCAACCGCCACCCCGTCCGCGAGTGTGGGCTGCGGGGTGACACTCGTTCGCCGCCCCGAAGCGAAGGACTGCGCGGCCACCGTCGCCGCTTCGACCTGCGCGCCTACGACCAGAGTTCCAGGTCGTAGTGCCTTCACTGCGGTGGCGATGCCGGAAATCAGCCCGCCCCCACCGACGGGCACGATCACCATGTCGAAGTCGGGGGCCTGGCGACAGAGCTCCAGCCCCACCACCCCCTGCCCCGCGATGACCGTCACGTCGTCGAAGGCGGGGATGAGCGTGAGCCCCTGGTCCTCCGCGAGGTCTCGCGCGCGGCGCTGGGCTTCGTCGAAGGTCGCCCCGTGGAGAATGACCTCGGCTCCATACGCGCGGGTGGCCGCCACCTTCGTCATGGACGCCTGGACGGGCATGACAACTCGGCAGGGGATGCCCGCGTCGGCGGCCGCGAGCGCGACGCCCTGGGCGTGGTTTCCGGCGCTGGCAGCCACCACGCCGGCGGTCCGCTGGGACGCGGACAGGGTCGAGAGCTTGAAGCTGGCGCCCCGGATCTTGAAGGATCCGGTCCGCTGGAGGTTCTCCGCCTTGAGCAGCAGCTGGGCTCCCGTCAGTTCGCTCAGGGTCCTGGACGTCAGCAGGGGGGTCTCGTGGGCGACCGTCGACACGACTTCGGCGGCCCGTTGGATGTCCCCCAGGGTCAGCGCGGGGCGACGTGCCATCGTTCCCCCTCCGGTGCGCTTCGAGCGACGAGCGGGCGTCCCTCATGCTCAGGCTACCACACGAGGGAATGAAGAGGTGAACCGGCCTGATGTCGGGCCTTTCGGGTCCGTGGCGCCCGTGGTGGGAGGACCTCGGCTCCTCCTGGCGGCGGCGACCATGCTGCGAGCCTGTCTTCATGGCAACGGCCACCGCCCATCACGAGCTTTGCGCCCTTCCTCCAGACCCCCTATACTGCCCCCAACGGGCGTGGGGGTCCCGGGCGTTGTGGCTACCGCTCGGCGAAGCAAACCGCTGGGCCGAGATTCACGACCAGCGCTCCGCTCGCTGGGGCGTCCCCTCGGGGATCGATCTGTCGGCGCACGTTGGCCACGAACCGCTGCACGCGCTATCCTGGGGCTCGTCCGACCAATGGCGACACGTGGAGGCAACCATGAACGAGTATGTCCCCAGCCCTACCCGATGGGTGGCGGAGCAGGTCGAGCTATACGAGCGAAGCGGGGGAACCGAAGGCACGACGCTGAGAGACATGCCGGTGATAATTGTGTCCAACCGAGGGTGGAAGACCGGCGCGATTCGCAAGACTCCGCTGATGAGAGTTGTGGACGGAGCCAACTACGTCCTCGTCGCGTCCAGGGGAGGAGCGCCGACACATCCTCTCTGGTACCACAATCTGAAGGCGGACCCAAGCATCGAACTTCGCGACGGGACCGAAGTGCATGCGATGCGGGTCCGCGAGGTGGTGGATTCAGCCGAAAAGCAGCGGCTCTGGGACATCGCGGTGGAGGCATTCCCACCCTATCAGGACTACCAGGGCAGGACCAACCGCGCAATCCCCGTCTTCCTCGCGGAGCCAGCCTAGGCCGGACAGAAGGACGCGCAGCGTCTCAGGCCCGGACGCAGCATTTCGTGCTCAGGAGTAGCTCATGCGGATTGTCAGGATGTTCACGGGTGAGGACGGCCAGAGCCACTTTCGAGAAGAGGAGCTTCCTTTCGATCTGCCTCTCGAGACTCAGCGCACGGACGTTCAGTCGACCCTGGGCATACAGTTCGTGTACCAGCCACCTGGCTTCGTCATCGACATGCACCCGGCGCCTCGTCGCCAATACGTCATTACGCTGCAAGGTCAGGTCGAGATCGTTCTGGGGGATGGAACTTCACGCACATTCGGCGCGGGGGACGTGCTCCTTGCCGAAGACCTCACCGGCCAGGGCCACATCACGCGCATCGTGGGAGACGAAGCTCGCGTTTCCGCCCAGATCTCCCTCCAGGAGTAGGCGCGGCGCCTGCGCCGTGAAACAGACCGCCGATGGGTCCGCTGGCGCGGGCTGGACGGCCAGCAACCGGATCACGGCGCGGCTGAGCCGATCATTCCGCGACGCCTGAGCCAGCCGTACACCAGGTTCGCTCTGTCGAGCACCCATCGTGGGTCCGTCTGCTGCTCCAGAAGCTCCTCTGGAATCGACCCGCTTTGTGCTTCCGTGTCGCGGGTCCCGGAGATCTTCAGCAGGCTTCCTCTTGAGAACTCGTACGTTGCCCCACCATCGCCCTCCTCGCGCAGCGACACGGGCCCCGCCCTGAAGTCGGCGATGAATCGCTGCCGCGCGCACAGGTCTTGGCAGAACGCAAGCTCGGCTTTCAACTCCGCCGCCTTCTCGTACTCGAGCCGCTCCGCGCTTCGCGCCATGTCCTCTCGGAGCTTGGCCGCCATCCACTCATCTCGGCCCTCGAGGAACTCCCTGGCCCGCTCCACGATCTTGGCGTAGTCGGCTGCCGAGACATTGCCCCGGCACGGTCCCGTGCAGAAGCCCAGGTCGAAGTTCAGGCTCCGTCGAAACGGCGCCTGGTCGGCGCAGGACCGCAGATGGATGTGCTGGTTGACCACGGCCAGGATGTCCGCCGCCAGGTACCCGTCCCGAAAAGGCCCAAAGAGGGCGCCTCCGGCGACCCCTTCATGGCTCACGATCTTGCAGGTCGGGTAGGGATCGTCGGTCAGGTGGAGATAGCAGTAGCGGGCGTACTCCTGCTGCCGGACGTTGTAGGGCGGGGTGCGGCGCTTGATAAGCGCGTCCTCCAGGAGCAGAGCCAGAAGCTCGGTCTGTGTCTCGCGAAACTCAAAGTCGTCTACGCTGAATACCATCTGCCTGATGCGGTTCTCGTGCCGGGCCTGGTCCGCGTTGAAGTAGCTCAGCATCCGCTGCCTCAGGTTGACCGACTTGCCAATGTAGATCGTCCGGCCGTATCGGTCGTGGAAGAGGTAGACCCCCGGTGCGCGGGGCACGCGATTCCGGATCGCAGCCTTGATGGCGTCGTGTCGGTCACTCTTCGGCATACGCGGACCCTCGCTCCTCGATCCGCCAGAGCTCTCTGCCAATCTGAATGCTCATCGACTTGGGGGAGATCGACCGCAGGAAGGCCGCCGTCAGGCTGGTCAAAGTCGAGTCGTCCGGGGGCGTCACCGATCTTAGCCTGACGACCGAGTCAGGGTCCAGGGCGGCGATGCGGTCGCGGAGGTATTGGCTGAGGCCGGAAGCTTCCAGCGAGGGGTCCAGGTAGAGGTCCACC
>CAYTEC010000026.1:9679-25227 GCA_964436745.1 uncultured Dehalococcoidia bacterium
CCAGGTAGAGGTCCACCATCGGACGCGTGGGGAGCTGGATGAAGGTCATGTCACTCACCGACCACTTGCCGGCCTCGTCCGGTGCGAAGCTAATGTCGCAGAACCCCTTCGGCTCATCCCTTTCCACGAACGACGTCCGGTCGATGGAACCCGGATAGAAGATGGGCACTCCTCCTCCGTCTCGCGGGCCCGCGAGCACCTGCCTTCGGTGGATGTGTCCCGCGAGCACCGCCGTCAGACCAGACGGGATGTCCGAGCGCCGGATCACGCCCGGACCGTACCGGAAGGTGTAGTCCGAGGGACCCACCTGCGCCCCTTCCACGGCCTGGTGCAGGCAGAGGAGCCTGACATCCGCCGGGTCCTCTTCCCAGCCGGTCTCGGCGAGGACGGCGCCGAACCGTCCTCGAATATCGCCCCGGGCGAACGGAAACCCTGAAACATCGACTGTCGCCCCCGCCGCCTGGATCCTGTACGTTCGCGGACGGTCGAACACGTGGATACCCGGGGCTTCCAGCAGGAGAGAGCGCGGCAGCCTGGATCGCTCGTGGTTGCCGGGCACGATGAAGATTGGGATTCCGGACTCGGCGAAACCGGACAGAGCTTCGTAGGCCGTGTCCACGATCAGCCGCGGCACTCGGCTGCGGAAGAAGAAGTCGCCTCCGTGAACGACCAGGTCCGGCCTGGTGCGGGTCGCGTAGTCAAGGACGGCCTGGTAGTTGGTGAAGAAGTCCGGGCCTCGCCTCCGCTTCTCCACTCGAGGCTTGAGCGGGTAGTCGAAGCCGAGGTGGGTGTCTCCGAAGAGCACGATCCTCAGTCCAGTAGTCGCCATTGCACCTATTCGATGCCGGCGCTCGCGTTGGCGTTCCAACTTGCGAGCCCGCAGAGGGCCAGCCACGCATCCAACCGTCGCTCGTCGGCCACCGGCAAGGTCCGCCACTCAGCCAAGACGGCCAGCGCGCCCTCGGGCGCTCCAGCCTCTTCCAGTAGGTCCATAGCGTCCTCCACGGTCATCCCCGGGACCCTCCGCTCCGCCGGCGGACGCGACTTCAGCTCCTCGGCCAGCTCGTCGCTGGTGAACGCTCTCTGCGCCAGGTGCTCGCTGCTCATGGCCGTGCCTCCAGGTCTCGAAGTGGGGACCGGGAAGCATCATACCAGAACGAGTGTTCTCTCTGT
Source organism: uncultured Dehalococcoidia bacterium (assembly GCA_964436745.1). Classification (GTDB taxonomy): domain Bacteria; phylum Chloroflexota; class Dehalococcoidia; order Lucifugimonadales; family UBA1127; genus CAYTEC01. The sequence continues at coordinate 10,853 of CAYTEC010000026.1, forward strand.
CAAGGGCGCCGGGCATGGTTCTTCCGAGCTTCCGTGCTCGGCGCGAGCGAAAAGGCTAAGATAGACGACGGGCGCTTAGACCATCTCGGAGGGCAGCATGGTTGGGACCGGGCCACGCGGACATCTACTGGCTGGACACTTGGAAGAGGGTGGGAGCGTCCTCCTGGACGGGGCAATGGGGACGGAACTCCAGCGGCTGGGCGTCCCCTTGCAGCGGGCCGCCTGGAGCGCGGCCGCCCTTGTGACCCACCCCGACACGGTGCGCCAGGTCCACGAGGACTACATCCGAGCGGGCGCCGACGTCATCACCACCAATACCTTCTCGACAGCAAGGCACACGCTCGAAGCAGGGGGTATGGGGGATCGGGTGGGAGAGCTGAACGTCCTGGCTGTCAGGCTGGCCCGTGACGCCGTCGAGAGCATTGCCGAGGACAAGCCGGTCCTTGTTGCCGGGTCCATCTCCTCCTTCCTCGCTACCGGCAAGAACCCGGGGCAGTTGGAGGCGCTCACCGTCGCCCAGGCGCGGGCCAACTACCAGGAGCAGGCTGAGCTGCTGGCGGAGGCGGGGGCTGACCTCCTGATCCTGGAGATGATGCGGGACGTGGAGCAGACCACCTACGTACTTGAGGCCGCACTCTCCATGGGCCTCCCGGTGTGGATCGGATTCAGTTGCAGGATGGGCCGGGACGGCACGACCGTCGAGCTTCTGAACGGTGAGCCTGGGCACACGTTCGGCGGCGATCTGGAGGTTATCCTGTCGGCGGGAGGTTCGGTGGTGTCCGTTATGCATACGGACGTGGGGGATACCGCAGCCGCGCTCCAGGTGGTCCGGGAGAAGTGGCAAGGGCCGGCGGGAGCCTACTCCCACAGCGGCGAGTTCGTGATGCCTGACTGGCAATTTGGCAACGTGATCTCGCCGGAAGAGTACCTCGTCCACGCCCAAGAGTGGGAAGGAATGGGGGTCCAGGTGGTTGGCGCCTGCTGCGGCATGGGGCCGGACCACATTCGGCTGCTGCGAGAGCGACTAGGGTAGGCAGCGGCCGGAGGGTGCTCGAACCCCGGTGGGATCGTGGCGTTCAGCCGGTGAATCGAGGGCAGACCAGGTTGCTCGGGCTCTTGGAGGCGGCGCTGCCACGCTCGGGGTGGGCGAATCGGACCGCACTCCACGCCGCCGGCTTCCCAAAGGGACATCTCGCAAGCGTCGGCGCTAGGGCCTCCGTCCCACCAGGACGGAGTAGTGTCCGCCGCGCTTCTTGCGCCCTCTGACGGGATGCGTGGAGGCGGTGAAACCAGCCGCGCGGAGCCTGCTCTCGAAGATTCTTTCCGTGCCCGCCGACCATATGGCAAGCGCGCCCATGGGTCTCAGCGCGCGGTGGGCCGCGGCAAGCCCCTTCGGCAGGTACAGCCACGAATTGCGCGCCTGAGTGAATGAATCGACGCTGTTGTCCACGTCCAGCAGGATCGCGTCGAAGCGTGACTCGCTGTTCCGGATGACATCGGCGACATCACCCACGACAAGGTTGGTGCGGGGGTCGTCCAGTGGATGCCCGGCCAGCGGCCCCAGCGGGCCTCGGTTCCACTCGACCACCTCGGGAATTAGCTCGCTGACCACCGCCGAGCCCCCGGCAGGGAGGAGATCAAGCGTCGCGGCCAGGGTGTAGCCCATCCCCAGTCCGCCGATCAGGACGCAGGCATCCGCGCGGGGCGTAGGGCACGCCAGCGACATCATCGCATCCTCTGAGTCGTGGGAGTAGCTGGTCATCAGGTCGTTGCCGTTGGCCCTGATGACGTAATTGCCGTCGTGGCGCTGCAGCTCGAAGCGGCTGCCGTCGGGCGTGGTGGCGGTCGCCAGCGTCTCCCATGGCTTCATCGGGCGCCCATCCTGTCAGTCAAGGTGCCTTTTCTCGTCCCCACTCCGCTTCCGCTGGCCCGGGAGGTGGCTGCCGGATGCTGTGATGGCGCAGACGCCTGCAGTGGCCGTACCGGACGCTGGAGCGGTCCCGCCGCGACTGGGGGGATGATCGACCCGGACGGCCTCGCGTACCGCCCGTAGTCCCGCCCGCAGCCGGTGGCCACGACCGCCGACTCTCGTTGCCGGAGGACTGTACTCTCGATCGCCACGGCTCGCGGCAGGGTGCTGGCGCGGCTACGCCATGAACTCATCGTACCGCCTGGCGCTGTAAGTGACGATGGGATCCACATCCTCCGCCAGCAGGTAACCCTGGCTGACCATCTCCTGGGCGCACGAGCGCAAGAGATCGAGGTACGCCGCCTTGGACCCATACCGTTCATCGATTGATGGACGCGGGTCGCCGTTCGCTTGCCTCTCGTCCGCCGTTCGCGACAACGGCAACGTGGCCCCAGCAAGGAACAGCGCATGATCGGACCCGCCGATGTCCGGGTGACGCCGATTCCAGCCCGTGTAGGTCGCCAGCGGCACGGCGACATCGGGGTGGCGGATGCCGGACACTTCGTTGCCGTCATCGTCGACGTCCGACACCAGGTCCGGGTATGGCTCCGCTAGCCGCGGCGGCAACTCGGGCGACCGGCCCTCACCAGCCAGTGGGCCGAAGTCGAGTCGCCCCACGGGCAGCACGTGATCGGGAGCTGTGGCTCCGGGGACCCGATTCGAGAATCCCTGCCGCACCGAGCTGCGCGCCACGGCGGTGCCCTCGGCAAGGTTCGGATACCGGCTGGGCGGCGGCTGCTGGCCCCCGGTCGCCCACGCATCCAGGTTGGACAGCGCGGCCCGCATCAGGGGCATGTAGTCGATGCTGTTGAACGAGTGCGCGGCCTTGCCTCCGGTGGCCTCTTGTGTGTCGTTGAGCGGCAGAGGAAGGCCCGCGTGCTGCGTTCCGGCCAGATGGTAGATGCGGACGTTCTCGGGAGGGTCGATGTCAGCCCTCCCGTCCAGGGCGGTGTGGAGCAGAGCGGCCTGGCTCCCCCAGTACTCCACGGAGGTGTTGGTGTAGAACACCTTGGGGGCCTTGCCCCGTGTGATTGCCCGACTTTGAAGCCCGTCAGTCCGGTTCGTCACCGGCTCGGTCTGGACCGAGTCCGCAAACGGGAACAGGTTGATCGTGGAGTAGGCCCCAACGTATGCGGGCTGGGAGAAGCGGGTGTTTGCGTCGTTGCCGCGCCCCCCCGCGATGTGTGGCAGGAGCCCGTCGAAGACGAGTCGCTCCTCCTCGTCCTCACACATGCCCAGGTACAGGAGCTGCCTCAGGAACCGGCCTGACTGAGATGCGCCCCACGCCAGGGCGAAATCGAGCCGACCGGCGCAGGGGTTGCCCTGGTCCGCGGACGCGAACCGGAGGTGGGAGGCGATGTCCCGCACCGCGGCGAACCCGAGGCCGGAGACCGGCGAGCCCATCGCCTCATAGACCACCTCGTACACCTTGCCAGGCACGAACCCGTCAGGGTGGTGGACGTGGCCGGGGTCCGGGACGGCCCTGGCGCCGTCCAGTCGCGCGAAGCTCCAGCGAGACCGGTCGATGGTCGTTGCGGGCCCGAAGGCGTAGTCTCGCACCGTGAGGGTCGCCCGTGGGTCTTCTACGTCGAAGGCCGGATGCGGGCGGTGCTCCGAGCCGCCGAGCCCGTTGGCGAGAAGCATCTGGGTGGTTGGGAGGTTGGGCTCGAACTCGACCAGCACTGGGCCGGCCACAGGCTTGCCGTCCACAATCGCCTCGGGCAGCCGGATGCCGAGCTTGTCCGAGCCGGGAAGAACATCGTGCTGCCAGCCGCAGCAGACCATGGTGTAGCCGCGCTTCAGGAGCCAGCCGTCCCCCGCCACGTACTCGCCGCCACGGACCGCCGGAGGCCCATCCTGGTCGAACCGCATTACGGTGGTGTTGCCACGGTTCGGGACGTCCAAGAGCAGCCGTCGGTTGCCGCGGGTCGGGTCCTGGGGACGCAGGAGGCGGAAGTCCGCCGAGAAGTGGGCCCGACCATCGTCGTCGAGCCGGGCCAGGTCGATGTCCGTGACGACCCGGTTGAGGAAGTGCGCCGGGTCAACAGCGAAGTGGGCGGTGCCCCGGAGCAGCTCGTAGGGGCCGACATCGCCGAAGCTCCAGCCGTCCTCAAAGGGCTCCGTCGTGTACTCCAACCGCGTGACAGCCATGACCGCCTCCCGCCGTCGATTTGGTGGGCCAAGCATACCGGCGCTTCAAGCCCTCCGCAATGGCCACGGATGGGAGCGACCCGCCCGCCGAAGACTCGTCCAAGAGCGGCCCTCTATGTCGCAGATCGACCGCACAGACATGCCGACGCCCGGTCGTAGATGGGCGTGGGATGAAGCTGCGCCCTTCGAGTCTAGCGGTATCTGATGGCCTTCACTTCATCCGATGGCTCGTAGCGGGAGAAGTCAGTGACGCCAACCTCTCGGAGAACCTCCGTGTCCAGGAGAGCCCGCCCGGTGTAGCTGCGGGGGTCCCTGGTCACGATGGCCAGAGCAGCGTCGGCGAAAAGCTGTGCGTCCAGCATGCCGGCGACGAATCCTCCTTGCATGAGCATCGTTCCCTCACTGGTGCGCTGCCCGTCCGGCCAGAGGCAGTTTGCCGCGATGCCATGCTCCTTGAGCTCCTCCACCAGGCCCAGGGCAAGGCGTGTCTGTAGCTGCTTGGAGAGGCCGTAGGGTGCGGCCCCGCCGACGGTGGCCTGTGGCTGGGGCGAGATGGAGATGATGTGACCACCCTGGGCCTGGAGAGCCGGAAGGGCGGCTCTGGCAAGGAGGAAGAGGGCCCTGGGGTTGACGTTCATCAGGATATCCCAGCGGCGGGGGTCGATTGCGGCGGCGCTTCCAGGGAAGTTGGCCACGGCGTTGTGGACCAGAATGTCGATGCGACCGAACTCGGTGAGAGCTTGCCGCACCGCGCCATCGATGTCCTCGGAAGAGCCGACATTGCAGCGGATGGGCAAGGCCACTCCCCCTGCCTTGCGTATGGCTTCGGCGGTCTCGTGGATGGTGCCGGCGATGCGAGGGTGGGGCTCCTCTGTGCGGGCCAGGAGCGCCACTCGGGCTCCCTTACGCGCCAAGGTGAGTGCGATGGCCCGGCCCAGGCCACGGCTGGCCCCCGTCACTATGGCCGCTTTGCCTTCAAGCTCCGGCATCTCTACGAACCTCCAGTCACTGCGTGGTTTGTCCAGAGTCTATCGCACCGTCGGCCGCGCCTCTATGATGAGGTTGAAGCTTTGTGCGGGGCATCGGTCGCCAGCTCCCAGGTTGGGGCGGCGCTCGGAAGGCCAGGGGGTGATCGCGTGTGAGCGGTGGCGGGGTTGAGGACGCCCGGACTATCCCGCCCGACACACCGGCGCACGCTGCGTGGGATGGTATAGTGGGTACGAGGCGAATCGGCATGCCATCGGCCCGTAGTGCTCAAGGAGGCCGCAAGTTGGTCGCAAAAGAAGCGCCGCGCGCGGGGATGACCGACTTCGAGGCCGTCAACTGGTTCTTCGCCAGAGGGGCCGATCGCGTGGGCCTCCGGGACGAGATCCGCCACATGCTCAGCACTCCCTGGCGGGAGCTCCGCGTCCAGGTCCCCGTGCGTATGGACGATGGGAGCGTGCGAGTTTTCGTCGGCTATCGGGTGCAGCACAACGGCGCACGCGGCCCATACAAGGGCGGCATCCGCTACCACCCCGAGGCCAACGACGACGAGGTGCGTGCCCTCGCCTCCCTGATGACCTGGAAGAATGCGCTGGTGGATGTCCCCTTCGGCGGCGCAAAGGGGAGCGTGCAGTGCGACCCAAGCACCATGAGCCAGGCCGAGCTCAACCGTCTCACGCGGCGCTTCACCCAGAACATCGAGCACATCCTGGGTGAGAACCGGGACATCCCCGCGCCGGATATGGGCACCAACGCCCAGGTGATGGCGTGGATGATGGACGCCTATGGTCAGGCCCACGGCCACACCCCCTCTATCGTCACCGGCAAGCCCGTTGAGATGGGGGGGTCCTACGGCCGTGAGGCGGCGCCGGGCCGAGGCGCGGTCCAGGTCCTGGCCGCATGGGCGCAGGATGCCGGAGTGAACCTGGAAGGCGCCACCGTCGCAATCCAGGGATTCGGGCAGGTGGGAGGTTGGATCGCGCGCCTCGTCGGCAGCCTCGGGTGCACGGTTGTGGCGGTGAGCGATGTGCGCGGGGGCGTCTACAACCCCCTAGGCCTGGACGTCGAGGCCCTTCTGGCGCACGTTCGTGAGAACCGTTTCGTGGAGGGGTTCCCAAACGCCGACGCGATCACCAACGAGGAGATCGTGGAGCTTCCATGCACGATCTTCGCCCCCGCCGCGGTGGGCACGGTCATACACGAGGGGAACGCAGGCCGGATCAAGGCGAGCATCGTGCTGGAGGGGGCCAACTATCCCACGACCCCGGGGGCCGACCTGGCGCTTGGCGAACGTGGCGTCACCATGCTCCCGGATATCCTGGTCAATGCGGGCGGCGTGGTGGTCTCCTACTTCGAGTGGACCCAGAACATCCAGCAGTTCCGCTGGGAGGAGACCCGCGTCAACGAGGAGCTCGGCCGAATGATGGCTCGCGCCACGCAGTCCGTGCTGGAACGTTCCAGTCGCGAAGGCATCAGCCTGCGGGAGGCGGCGTTCGCGATCGGCGTGGAGCGCGTCGCCCGGGCTATCGAACTGCGCGGCTTCGTCTAGCCCACGGCCAAGAAGCCATTGGGTATCGCCGAGCGCCTCGGGCAAGGGCGAAGAGCCGGGGGCGCCAGCCTCAACCCAGCTTCCCCAGCATCACCCGGGCAGCCCGGCCGGACAAGAAGGCCATCCCGTTCATCAGGTGCAGCGAGATCAGCACCATCGGGATTCCGATGAGGGCGAGCACGGACGTTTCCCACAGCGTGTCGACGTTCCACGCACCCCAGTTGATGACGACGCTGGAATAGTAGAAGGGCGCGGCGAGAAGGGCGCCGGTGACCGCCACGAGCGTCACCACAATGATGAACGAGGCGATGCCGAGCGGGAACTTCAAGAGCAAGTAGAGCATCCCGGTCCAGATCAATCTATTCGACACATGCGCCTTGAAGCGACGCCACATCCCGATGAACAGGCGCTCTCCAGAGCTGACGCCTTGAACGTGGGCTCCGACCTGGTTCGACGGGCCCAGGGGGCTTGAAGGACGAATGTCCTCTTTGAGCAAGCTGATTGCCAGCACGCGCTCCAGCCCGCACAGCACCCAGGAACCCGCAAGAACCAGGGCCAGTATCGGGACACCTACCCAGACAATCGTCAGCCCAAGGCCCAGCGATGTGCCGACGACGAGGAACACGAAGTAGGCGATGCCCAGTGGGAACGCCAGAAGCAGGTACAGGATATTGATGTAGCTCTTCGGGTCGGCGACCACGCCGAGGAGCCCTCGCTGACTTATTCCACTCATTGCGTTCCCCCCAAACATTCTTCGTCCCGGTTCGTCATTGTCTTGCGTTCAGGCGACAGCGTGAGGCCGTGCTTCGTTCTTCACTCTTCCATGGCCCTCTCCGTGGCATGGCCCCGCCGCGTCCCTCGTCGCTCTCCCGGCCGCCGGTAGGGTTTGGCAGCCCACCGGCCTATTGGGCTGGAGCCGGTCCTCCGTGGGGAGGACCAGGGCGGCTCCATTCCGGATCAACCTTGCCTCGATGCCTCCTTGGACGTGCCGCTGGGGGCCAACGGACGGATGAACTGGATTGAGAGTGGGTAGCTGTATGGCTCGCCGCTGTTTGCGCGGACCGTCGCGGCAATGACGACGACCAGGTAGAAGACGAACAAGGCAGGCAGTAGGAAGATGCCGACAATGACGAGCACCAGGAGAGAGGATACGATCAGGTAGATAGTGGCGGAGATCTGCCAGTTGAGGGATTCCCTGCCGTGGTCGTCGATGAACGGGGAGTGCTCGCGGATCAGGAGCCACACGAGGAGCGGACCCAAGATGTTGCCGAAGGGGACGATAACCCCGGCGAAGCTGCTCAGATGGCAGAGCATGGCCATGTTCCGGACGTCAACGGGGAGGGACGGGCCGACGGCGGCCACGTGGGGACTCGCGGAGGCCGGACTGCCCTCCGGCCGTTCGGGAAGAGCCCCGCTTTCATCGACCGCCGTGCCGCAGCTCTGGCAGAACCGCGCGTCCTCGGTCAACTCCTGTCTGCACCGACTGCATTGGACCATTCCGTCCTCCACCGCGCCTTTCGTCAGGCGCCTCGACCGTTGGTCTGGATGTGCATCAACCTCAAGCCGTGCTCGAGAGCAAGCTACCGAACTGTTCGGCCCCACTCAACGTCCCGGCGCGACATAGCGCGACCAGGCGCGATGTCGTCACGAAGCCTAGTCGAGGACTGCACCTCGGTGGTCGGGAGCCTGCCGCAACACCGCCCGCAGGCCCCCCTCGAGCGCCAGGAGGAAGGCGTCGGCCATTCTTACGAGATCGATCACGGGATCCGTCTCCTCGTGGGAACCGCTGTCAGCCAGGCCGGGCCGCGTGACTACCGTTCTCGCTATCCCTGGGATCATGGTTCCCCCCTGCCCGATGTTTCTTCACTTCTTGCGAACGAGGCCCGTGGCTTGGGCGTTCGGTTCCGCCTGGCCGGCGCACCTTCTCTGTGGAGAATGTATCATCGGGCTTCGCGACGGTCATCGCCCGGCCTACCGATTCGCCGCGCGACAGACCCCCGATGGTCAAGTCCCCCGGAGGACGACTCCGCCATCGTCCCGCGGAGGGAGCAAGCGCCTGGGCGCCGATACGGGCCGCATGCTGGACCCGCGGGAAATGGGGACGCACGGTGAGGCGACGGCGGTCGGTCAAGGAAGTCATTCTCAGGCGGCGGAAATAGAGGTCCACTTGTCGCGAGGCCGGACCGCCGGACAGGCTGGCCGGCGGTTCGGGGAACGCCCTCGGGGTCGCCGATGCGAAGCGGGGCGCTCCGAATGGCTGGCTACATGGAGCGATGGCGACGTTGGAGGGTTAAGCTCCGCTGTGAGCGCGGGGCAGAGGTCTTGATGGCGGCTTGCCCGGTTAGCCGCGACCCCCTCTGTTCCCAAGTCGAAACATCTCGGTGCCGCAGCTTGAACAACCGCTCCGCGTTCCCACTCTTCCGTTCCTGAGAGTCACCAGAGTCGGGTTCCGCATCTCCCGCTTTGTCCTGCACTTGAAGCAGTAGCCGTACATTGCATCTCCCTTGTCTCCGTGGGACATCCAATCATGGCTCGCAATGGTCGAAGACCTCTGCCGCTCCAACTGCCGCGGCATGTGACGCAGGGCGAACTCCATGGTGACGATGGGCGTCTTGGCGAGTCGGGCCGCCTTTTCGACGCGCAGGCGGGCGCGGCTCCGCCGGTACGGATCCTCGACGCGCTTGAGCTGCTCCAGGGCCGCCTTGGCCCACCTAAGGGACCGACCGTCGAAGGTCTCCTCGGTCTGGGCGCCGCCCTGCGCTTGCGCCAGGGACTCCAGAGCCTCGGGCGCCACTTCCAGGAACTCCGCCCCCTCCTGCTGACAGACGGGGCAAGCGACGGGGCGGTCGTTTCTGGCGGCGTGGCCGCACCGGGGGCATACGTAGACCATGGCCGAGTCCTTGCGCAGCGTCTCGATCGCCACCGCTAGGGCGGCTTCCTCCATGGACGATGACCCGACCCCTTTCGGCCGCAGTGCCTCCGTGGCCTCCTGAACGAGTGATGCGGTGGCTACGGTGTGCCCCTGCTCCATGGCAAGGCGCTGTACCAGCATCCGCAGGGCGCCACGGTACTGCTCGGGCGTCCGGGAAAGGATGGACTCCGCCTCGTCGGTCCAACGCAGGGTGGAGGCGCTCCACATCTCCAGTGTCGGGCTGTAGCGACGGCTGGCGACCATGAGGTTGCACTGGGCGAAGCGCAGCAGGTGCTCCGTCACGCTGCCCAGGTCCATGTCCTCGCGGCTGTGGGAGCCGATGCGTCCCATGACCATCATCCAGGGCCGGGCGTTCGCGGCGTAGGCCAGCACCTCGTCGGCAGCTCGGCCCGTGAGAAGGGTGGTCGTCAGCTCAACGCCCTCGGCCTCCGCGACCCGCCGGGCGACGTCAAGGTGGGCCTGGTAGAAGCGGGCGAGGCCGGTGTCGATGATCTCCTCGTGGAGCTGCTCCTGCTCCTTGAAGCGAAAGAGGCGGGCGGCCTCCTCGGAGAGGATCTCCACCATGCCGTGGAAGACGGCGTAGTGGAAGTAGGGGTCGAAGGCGGCGACGGCCTCCACGGGGCGGTGGTAGACCTTGGCGAGAGCCAGGGCGGTCTGGAGCGCGCCGAAGGCCTCCTGGCTGCCGTCCACGGCGACGACGATGGGGCGGCCCACGCCGTTGGAGAAGACCTCGGGCTCCTTGATAACCATCGCATCGGTGCGGATGCGGCGAAGGACCCGGAGAGCGACGCTGCCGATGGTGTCGGAGCGGGTAACGCCGTGGCCATGCGCGCCGAGGAGCACCAGATCGTAGTCGGATTCGTTGACGTCCTCTACCAGCCGCTCCCAGTTCTTTCCCTCGAAGGTCTTGCGGCTGAAGGGGACCTCGGCCTCCCGGCAGCGCTCCTCCATGGAATCCAGGTATGAGTCGGAGATGAGCTGGAGGCCCAGGGAGATGAGAGAATCGTGGACCGCGCGCTGGCGCACCAGCTCTCGATCGACCAGATATTCCTCGGGGAGGGTGGCCTCGAGCTGGCGGAAGCGGCGCTCGTGCATGCGGGCGGCGTAGACGTGGCTCCCGACGATCTCCGCCCCGAAGGCGGAGGCGAGGGACACGGCGGCCGTCGAGGAGCCCTCGGCGTACGGCGAATTGTCCAGCGGCACTAGGATCTTCTTGTACATGTCAGACCGACTTGGGGCCGCTGGTCGGCCTCGGGCTCGACATGCGTCCCCCGACCATGCTCCCCAATGCGCCGGCCAGCAGCAGCAGGAGCGGTGAGACGAAGAAGAACGTCGAGTCGCCGACCTCAAGGCCGGGCCAGGGATCTGGAAGCAGCGCGAGCAGCGTTCCGCCAAGGATGAGGACGGTAGCCACCCCGACATACGCCGCCGCCAGCAGGGTCCCGTACAGGGGCTCGGGATCGCCCACACTCCTCCCCAAGTAGAATGCCCCGCCAAACAGGGAAAGCGCGCCTCCCGCGGCAAGCCACCACGAATTGTCCAGCAGAAAGAGAAGAACTCCCCCCAGACCGGCAGTCCCGATCATGCTCAACCCCAGGGCAATCCAGGTCTGCCGTCCGGGCGTCCCCCCACCGTTTCGCTGCCTCTGGCTCACCTGAGCTGGTTGCGTCATGGCTTCCTTCCGGCGGCCCGTGGAGCCTACCTCGGCGCAGTGAGGTAAGCGATGATGTCGCTGATCTGGTCATCGGTCAGTGCATCCCCGAAGGGCGGCATGATAGGGGCATACTCGGGCACCGTGAACTCGTATGTCAAACCAGCCTTGATCTTGGCCCGCAGATATCCTTCGGCCTCAAGCCCAGCCACTCGCTCGCTGGCGATGGATGCGGCGTTCGACAGGTCGGGACCGCGGATGCCGCCCGCGCCATCAACGGCGTGGCAGAGGAAGCAGCCTGGATTCGCGTTCCAGAAGATGGCGTAGCCACGCTCGACTGGGCCAGAGGCGGCTGTCAAGCTGGGGGATGCGCCCTGGAACTGGGGGAATGCAATCCCAATCCCCATGAGCAATCCAACGGTGCCAGCGTAGACCAAAGCGACGCTCGCCAGAACGCCGAGCGCGGTCTTCGGGTGAGGCACGGTCTCCTGCCGCAGTAGCCAAAAGAAGGCTGCTCCCGACAGGACTACGCCCGTATAGAATATCTGGTAGTGAAGCCCGAAAGCGATGCCGCTGCTCTCGGGAAGCGCCTCGAACCCCACCCAAATGATGAGCAGCAAGCCCACGGTGGCGCCGAGGATGCCTGTCAGGTGGCGGAGGACCCGCGCGCGCCGGCTGATTCCTGGGCTGCCGCTCATGACGGCTCCCCTTCGCTTCCACCCAGCTTGAACCCAACCCAGAAGATGAACCCCATCAGGGTGAAAAATAGCAGCGTTGCCGCCCCAACCATGACGCTCGTCTGCGTCAAGGTTGAAGTGTAGGCGTACGGCGTGGTGTCCCTGAGTACGTTGAACACGTGCCAGTCCTGGCGTGCCAGCTCGCGGACAGCCCCCATCAGGCCCATCGTGTATATGGCCACCGCTGGGATGAAGACCAGCGCGTACTGCGACTGCGGGGCGATCTCACCCCACTGGATGACGCCGCGACTGAGGGCCCGCCGGTAGACCATGTAGGTCATGAAGGTAAAGATGATTATCAGAGTCACCGCGAGAGCTTTGGCCATCATCAGCCCAAGAAAAGCCAGGCGGTCTGGGATCAAGATATCCGACGGCGCGACTCCATCCGGGATAGGCGCGGCCAGGTCAGAGAGGAAGTTCTGCGGCGTCATCCAGACGACCGAAGCCAGGAAGATCACGATGAAGGTGGGCCGCATATAGCCGAGCAGCCGCTCCGATCCGGAAATGCGACGGATGCTCATCCACATGTAGTAGTTGGCGCCCAGGAACAGCAGGGACACCAGGACCCCCTGGAGGACGAAGTAGAAGGACAGCTTGTCCGCCATCATGAAGGTGGAGATCACGGCGTCGTACAGGAACAGCTCCTTGGCGTAGATGTAGCCCGCCAGAGGCAGGAGCATCAGGCTGGCGACGCCGATGAAGTTGCCGATGAAACCCATCCAATCGTAGAACGCGCGGTCCTCTCGGTTTCGCGACGACAGGAACATGAACGCGGCGAACAGGGCCACCATCAGTCCGCCGAAGGTGATGTTAGCCACGAACCGGTGCAGGTTCAGCCCGCTCCAGGAGGGGTTGGCCACCAGCTCCCACACGGTTGCCCCCTCCAGCACCTCTGGAGGCGTCAGCATGTAAGACCCCACCGCGTTCATCAGGAACATCGTGGCCGTTCCCACGATGTTCAGCGTCACGCCGATCGAGATGTGCAGGCTCTTTCGTCCCGCGAGCGGCCGCCAGCTGTACCAGTAGACGTACATCAGCATGGTTTCCACGAGGATCAGAATGCCGTAGAAGCCAAACACGGGGCCGAGCTTCGCGAACAGGTGGGACATCAGCGGCCCGTAGGAGCCCATGAGGACCAGCGCCAGCATCGCGCCGCTTATGGCCGTGATGCTGTAGGCGATCGTCACGACCTTCATCGTCTCGTGAGCTAGGCGCTCAAACCGCCCGTCTCCGCCAGAGCGGACCAACAGCGCCACGCTCAGGAGCACCATGGCCGCCAGGAAGAGGATGATGCGGTCCACCGGCCTGTCGGGGAGAACCAGAGATGCCGCGGCGACTGCCACGAAGGTGACCACGAGGGGTAGGCGAATCTTCCAGTTGCGGGGGCTTTTGGGAGCGCCCAGATACTCGCTGAGTACGATGAAGATCGGCGCTCCGAGGGCGAAGGCGGCCATGAACAGATGGATCTGCGCTGCCATCCAGGCGGCGTTTCGCGCGCCCAGGAGCGGAACATCTATCGGCAACGGCTCCCTCCCCGTCCTCGCGCCGGGCTCAGAGGCATGCCATCAAGCCTGGCGGACCGTCCTCGGCGCCCTGCTCGGTATTCGCGTCCTACTGAGACAGGAATGGCGGGTCCGGATACTGTGAGGCAGCGTCCACGATCAGCGTTCGCTGGCTGCCACGCGCGGCGTGGTCGCTCAACTGGCACAGAACCAGGTAGGTGCCGGGCTCCAGATCCACCATCAGCTCGTCGGTCTTTCTGGGGCCCACGTTTCGGGTCTTGTCGACGGTCGAACCGTCGGGGAGGCGCACCTCGAACGCGTGGGCCAGAGTTCCGCGGTTGTCCAGGAAGAACCGGATCCGTCCCGGAGGAATCACCAGGGGCTCCTCCAGGTTGTTGCTGCTGTCCTGGTCAAACTGGTCTGCGATGGTGACCCCATTGATCTCTTGGGCCCGGAGATCGAAGGTCGGGTTGTTGTGCTGCTCCACGACGACCACTACATCTATCGCGGCCTCACCCGGTTCGACGGGAGTATAAGGGCTAGGCGCGGCCGATGTCTCGCCCTCGCCACCGCCGCAGGCGCCCGCCAATGCGACGGCTAGCAGCCCCCCCATGAGGGCCCAAGCGGGAAGCTTTACTCTCCACTGCATCTCGTCCCCTTCCTGCTCCGGCGCCATTGTGATTGCGTGAGACTTGGGCTCAGCTTACCAGATCGGATGCCCATCTCCGCGTGACGTCTGAGCCTGCCCCCTCCGCATTGAGCCGGGTCTCCCGGCCGAGGCTTCGGCGCTCTTGAAGGGCGCCCATTGGCCCAACTCCCCTCCACTGCCGGTAATTGTCGGCCAGCCTGACCTGCCCCCAATGGTTGTACCAGACGCTATGTTAGTCCGGCAAGGACTGG
>CAYTEC010000027.1:0-9400 GCA_964436745.1 uncultured Dehalococcoidia bacterium
CCAGTACTGGCGGGACTAACATAGCGTCTGGTACAACCATTGGGGGCAGGTCAAGGGTATCGCGCGGCGACCAGCCGGGGGAACGCCGCCATCGGTCCGTCGGGGCATCGTCACGCGAGCGTGCCGACAGGCCGGAGTCTAGCACACAGCCGGGCAGGGGTGTCAACGACGGCGGTGCGGTCGCGCCCGGTGGAGACACCAGCCGGCGGGCGATTCCTGCCGCGTGTCACCCGAGCCGGAACACCAGTACGCTTGCGGCCACGTACACGGCCGCGATGGCCGCGGCCTCCCAGGTCCAGAGCCGGAACGGCCGAGACCGGCCGCGCCTTAGGATCGCCACGATGACGATGCCGGTCATCAGGAGAGCCGCGACGCCGGAGATGGCGTGGACGGGGGAAACGGCCCGCCATAGCACCCCCTCCGTGAACGCCACATCGTCGAGGAACAGCACGATGCCCATGTTGAAGATGTTGCTGCCGAGGAGGTTGCCGATCGCCATCTCCGGGAGGCGCAGACGGATGGCGGCGAAGGAAGTGGCCAGCTCCGGCAAGGAGGTGCTCAGAGCCAGAAACTGGGTCCCGACGAAGCTGGCCTTCCACCCCATGATATCGGCCATCCGGTCGCCGGTGAGCGAGAGCGCCACGGATGCTCCCACGACAACCAGGGACGCCACGCCATAGACAAGGGCGGCCCGCGGCAGGGTAGCGACGTTGGCCCGTCCATCGCCCTGATCGGTGTCCTCCGCACTCTCCTGGGCCTTTTCATGGACGTAGATCGGGTACATGCCCAGAGCGAATGCCACGAGCAGCGCCACCGACAGGGGGCTCACGGGCCATCCAGCGAGGGCGTCCGTAGCCCCGTGGACCACCATGGCGACCGTGGCGAGGCCGATGGCGCCGGCGGAGACGGCCCCGACGACAACGGAGGTGGTGTCAACGGCATTCAGGAGTGGTCCACGCCTCCACACCAGCTCCATGAGGGCGATGATGAGGAGGTTGAAGAGGTTGCTGCCGAAAGCGTCGCCCGCGGCCAGGTCCGGCTCTCCCACGAAGGTGACGGAGCTGATGCCCGTCCCCAACTCGGGGAGGGAGGTGGCGGTGGCCAGCAGCACGACGCCGACGAACGAGCGCCCGAGGCCGGTCCTGACGGAGATGTCACCGGCGGCCTTGGCCAGGTAATGGGCCGCCGCGAAGATGGCGGCGGCGGCGGCGGCGAGCTGGAGCCAGATGAGGGCGACGTCCATGGGCACCCCTTGGTCTGTGACCCCGTCGCACGGCCGTCGTTGGGCGGCGAGCGCGCGGCGCGGCGGGCCTGGCCTCGAGCGACCGTCCCCGCCGCCGGACCATTCTAAGGCACGGGCGGCGGCGCGTCACTACCGCCTTGCGGGCATGGAATCGACCAGAACCGCGCCTCCGGGGTGCGTGTGGGCGCGGCCGAGAGTGCCTCGAAAGGTTCTGAGTGATTTGAGGGGCTCAGATGGGAACGTGCTGCGCCTCGCCAGCATCACGGGGAGCGCCGCGCCTCGCCCCTGCGGCGGGTGGCCGTGCCCATCGGCCCGGCTCGTCAGGTCGTCCGCTAGGTGTTTCCCCTGATGCCGGCGCCCACATCCACGGGTTGACACGCCGCCACGGCTGCCTGGTATAGTGGCAGAACACCCGTTCTGGTCGATATGTCCTAAGTGCAGGTTGGTTAGCTTGGAGGGACGGGGATGCTGAAACGCGTCGTGGTCATCGTGGACCTGCCAGACGACGCCCCCTCCGACTGGATCCCGGAGGAAGTGGGGCTGCGGAGCCTGGCCGCCGGAGCATTCCTCGGAGTGCTCCGAGCAGCAATGACCGACCTTCCTCGGTCAGGGTACGGTACGCGGAAAGGAGGCTCGACTCCTCCGCGGTCAGCGGCTCCGTGCCCGCTACCAGGTCCGCCTCCTCCAGATACCCCGCCAGGATAAAGAGCCTCCCCGGGCTCATTCCCAGGGCCGGCGCGAGCTTGCGCACCGTGAGAGGCGTGGGCATGCCGCCGTGGCGGAGGTTGCTGGCCGTCCCGGAGGAAAGGCCAGCCGCCTTCCGAAGCGCGTCGAACGTGGTTCCCCGCGCGGCGACCCACCCAGACAGGTAGTCGTGGAACGCGGTGCGCCCAGACTGTTTTGCCATGCTGAGATCGTATCACACCGGGATTGACAACGGGCGATCCGACTGGTACGGTGAGACTATCATAGCGATGGAAGTTTGTATCAGCGCCATGACTCTCCGGGAGCGGAGCACCGACCCTTTCGGGCCAGGGTCACCGACGCCGCAAGGACGGCTGTGCGTTGGGAGGATAACCACCAGGTGCGAGTAGCGGGGGGTACCAGGATGACCGATCTGACGGCGACCGAGCGCGAATACGACCGGGAGGCCCTGCAGACCCTGGCGGCGGAGCTGCTGCGTGGGGCGCTGCGAGACGAGGGGCCGGAGTACGTATCGGGGCCGTGCGGGCGGTGGTGGGTGGAAACGACCGGCCTGGAGCCGACGGTGGTGTGGGCCAAGGCGGTGAGGGGGACGGCGCTGATGGGCGGCGGGTACCGTCCGGTGAGGCACTGTACCTGGAGCGGCGGCTAACGGCGCGGGTCGAGGAGCATTGGAGGCCTCTCTTTTTTTGTCTTCGAGGCGAACATATGTGCCGGCATAGCAAACTCGAACAGGACCATGGCGGAGCCGAGAGACCGCCAGTCCTCACGTCGGCACGGCTCAGCGGCGCGGAGACCCTCACGGCCACGGTCTCCCTCACCGGCCCACCGCCGAACCGAGGACAGATCGACACGGGCTTCCGTCCGTCCGGATGGGAGCGGCGGATATGCATGTCGTGCAGTCTGCTGGCTGCCCGGGTGGTGGCGACGTCGGAGCGGTGCCGGTCGAGGATGCACGCGGCGGTCTCCGAATCGCGGTGGCGGGAGATCGAGGACGGCGGGTAGGGGCGGCGCGGGGGCCTACGCCTTCTTGGAACCGAAGTAGAAGCCCGTGGCGGAGCCGGCCAGGGCCGCGAAGGCGGCGAGTATCTTGTCGAAATCGTCGCTTCCGATGGCTGCGGAGCCGAAGAACAGGAAGACGACGAACCCGCCGATGATGGTGAGCGCCAGGAGTGACCGGACGGAGCCGGTAGGGATGGCCAGGGGACTGCCGCGGTGTTCAGGAGCGGCGCGGAGTACCGCGAGGAGCCAGAAGAGGAACACGAGAAGGAAGAGGACCAGGGCGCCGAATACGAGCGGGGCCATGTTGGCACCGTCGGCGGCCGCGGAGGCCGTCGAGGCTGTCGAGACGACGGCGGTCGCGGTTGCTTCTGGCATGGCGTGACCTCCTCGACACGGGGCGTCGTCGGGTGGCGCGGCGCGCGGGGGTCATTGTAGCCGAACCGGGTCAGGCGGGCCAGGGCGCTCCGGGGGATGCGATAGCATCGGACGCGGCGAGCGTCGGCAGCCGGCCCGAGTCCACACCGATCGGGATGAGGTTCGGCGGGTACGGCGGTGACGTCGGGCGGGGAGGGCATGACGGCCAAAGACAAGGCGCCAGGGGGAAAGGCCGCCGTTGTAAGGAGGCGTCGCGCCGCCCGGAGGACGCCGCCAGCGAAATCGGGCGGCCCACCGTACACCCGCGCGTGGCTGTACCCGAAGCAGCGGGAGACCATCTTCTGCAAGCAGCGCTACGCCATCGTCGAGGCGTCCACCAAATCGGGCAAGACGGTGGGGTGCATGGTGTGGCTGCTGGACCAAGCGTGGCCCGAACGCTCAAAGAGCGGCCGCGAAACGGTCGCAGGCCCAGGCGCTCGGCGCAAGGAGGAGGCCCAGGACCAGCCGCCGGCGCCGGTGCGCAACTACTGGTGGGTAGCGCCGGTCACCGCCCAGGCGAAGATCGCCTACCGTCGACTCAAGCGGGTCCTGCCGCGGGGGGCCTTCACGGCCAAGGAGACGGAGCTGACGATCACGCTGGCGAACGAATCGGTGGTGTGGTTCAAGGGCGCGGACGACCCCGACCACTTGTACGGCGAGGACGTGTACGCGGCGGTGATCGACGAGGCGACCCGCTGCAAGGAAGAGGCGTGGCACGCCATCCGGTCGACGCTCACGGCAACACGAGGCCCGGTCCGGATCATCGGCAACGTCAAGGGGACGAGGAGCTGGGCGTTCCGGCTGGCCCGTCGCGCGGAGGCTGGTGAGCGAGGGACGCACTACGCGAAGATCACGGCGCACGACGCCGTGGCGGCGAGAGTGATCGTCAGAGCAGAGGTGGAGGACGCCCGGCGGACGCTGCCGGAGTCGGTGTTCCGTCAGCTCTACCTGGCCGAGCCCGCGGACGACGAGGGCAACCCGTTCGGCATCACGGCGGTCCGAGGTTGCATTGAGGCAGCTCCGTCCGATGCCGAGCCGGTGGCGGGGCGGATGCCGACGATGGGTGGACCGTGGCGGTGCGAATCGTGCCGCAATACATTTCGGTGGGGTGACGATGACATCGCTCAAGACCTCCGCGCGAGTGCTCCTGTACCGGAAGTACGATGACCTGACACTGCTCGCCGACTTCACGGGGCGCTGGACGCGCCTGTCGTGGAGCACGGCTCTCCACGGGGGGTTCCAGGAGTGCCGGATCATCGTGCCCATGGGCTTCCTTGACGCCGTGTCCTTCCTGCGGCTGGAAAACAACCCGGGCCGTCACTTCGCTCACCTGGTGGTGCTGGAGGGCCGCCAGGTGCGCTGGGAGGGCCGCGTGATGCGCGTGGCGGCGCGCTATCGGGGGGAACTGGAGCTCGTGGGGCTCGGCTACTGGTCGAGCACGCGGGACCAGCGGATCACCACCGTTGACTACAGCGGCGGCGCCCAGACCGTGGACGACATCATCAAGGACTTCCTGGACGACAAGTGCCCGGACATCAACACCGACCAGGCGGGCATCGAGACGGTGGCGGGGAACGTGAACCTCACGCTGCCGGAGGACCGATACGCCCAGGACCATATCATCGAGGAACTTTCGCCCCTTGGTGACTCGTCCGGCAACGTCTACCACTTCGCCGTTTGGGAGGGCCGCCGCCCGTACTACACGGCGCGCAGTGTGATCGAGGTGGACTGGGAGGTGCGCCTGCGGGACCTGGACGCGGACGGGGGAGTGGAGCAGGACGCCTTGTGGCTCCGCAACGCCGCCGACGCCGACTCCCAGGCCCTCTACCCGGTCCGGGATGCCCTGGCCAGCGTGCCCACCGGCGCCACCTCCGCCAGGGCGGAGGACGCCCGCGACCGGTTCATCGCGGAGCGCAAGATCCCGCAACAGACCACCCGGTTCACGGTGGTCGGCGACCCAGTAGCCCGCTCCCGGCGAGCGCGGAGCCGCCTGGGGACCAGACAGGCGTTGCGGGCCGGCGACGTGGTCCGGATCGTGGATCTGGTCCCCGCCTCGGCCGCCAGCCCCAGCCTGGACAACATCCGCACCTTCCACGTCCTGGAGACGCGCTACGACGCGGAGCTCGACGCGGTGACAGTCGTGCCGGACCGACCGCCGAGCACCCTGGCGGCTCTGCTGGCCAGAACCAAGATCGAGCCTGAGCGGTAGCCACGAACGCCCTCGACGATCAGACATACCTCTCGGCAAAGGAGAACAAGAATGAGCCTGAATCCGTACTTGAAGACGCACCTGGTCACCCAAGCGGAGGCGGGGGACAGCGCGGCGCTGGACGCCCTGTGCGCCCAGCGCATGGTGTGGCCGCACTCGAGCACCATAGGCGCAGTCGCGGTCAACATCGAGCTCGACGCCGCCCACCCAGGCTGGATGGTGAGCGGCGAGGCGATCCGGCTGGCGGGCCTGGTCGGCGACAAGGTGATCACCCTGGCGGACCCCGGCGCGGGGCTGCGGCAGGCGGCCTACGTCATGGCCTGCACGATGGCGGAAAAGAATGGGTGGAGCTTCGACGGAGCGTTCGCGGACCTGGAAGCGAACCTCCCGGAACGCCCGGACGCCGGGGCCAAGACGGACGTGCCGCGGGCGCTGCGGACACAGGGTAGGGGGCTGTGGGCGTGACAGCGGTGATGAGCTCCGGCCCAGGAAAGCGGACGCAGATAGACCGACTGGCGGACAAGGCCCTGGAGGACCTGGAGGACGCTGGGCTGGAACACGCCACGCCCGAACAGCACGCGCTGGCCCTCCAGGCGGCGGTTTACCGGGAGCTTCGCAACGGGGGCGGCAGAATAATCGTAGTGCCGATGCGCGTTGCGTTCGCCTTCGGCGCCGGGACGGCCAGCGGGGTCGCCAGCACGGTGGTGGGAGCGGTGAAGGCGCTTGGCGGGGCGTGAAGTGTTGCGCTGGCCCGGCGAGCTAGCCGTCCACGTCCGCCGCCAGCTGCTCCAGCGTGTAGCCCTCTTTGCGCACCCGCAGGTCGAAGTAGATCAGCGTCCCCGCGATGAGGCCGACGGGCAAGGCGATGATGTTTATCACACCGAAGTAGATGCCCGCCAACGAGTTGATGCTCCCCGATGCCAGATCCGACCATGCCAGGATGAACCCCGGGATCGAGACGACCATAAGGATGACGCCGCTGATGATCCCGAACACCAGCATGATGCCGAAAACCCGCCACCAGCTCCCTCTCACGAGCTCTCGACTTCGGCCCAAGGCCGAGATGCCGTCGGCCCCCTCGAACATAATCGCGTGGACGTAGAAGGCGAGGGCCACCACCAGGTAAATGAAGAGGGGGATGCCGACGAGGAGGAGACTCAGAAGCGCCGCCCCCACGGACAGCAGCAAGACGATTATGGCGGCGACGATGAGATACGCCACCCGCTGCCTCGCCCGCCCGACGCACTCGTCCAACCGGATCTCTCGTCCCAGCGTGGCCTGGGCGACGGCGTGGACCATCGGCCCCGCCACCAGGAAGAGCAGCACGAGGCCCACCACGGTGAAGAGCCACGAGAGGGGCGCCGGGGTCACCTCAGCCGCGAGCGACGGCGTCTGCGCCAGGAAAGACATGACGAGCAACGGGGCAAAGTTATCGGCGTAGAGGCGGAAGGTGGACGACACCAGGTCGCCGAGCGTCTTCGGCCGCAGAGCGCCCCCGTCCTCCAGCAGCGGAAGGACCTCGGCAGCCGCCTCGGGCGCGATGAGCGCGGCGCCGCACGAGGCGCAGAACCGGGCTTCCGGCTCGTTGGCCGCCTGGCAACGCGGACACTCCACTGCCGCCTCCACGGTCCCAGCGCCGAGGCGCACGCCGGGGACAATCGCCTTTGGCCGCATTGTTGACCGAGGGGCGACAAGTGTCAATGGAGGGCCGCGTGGTGGGGGTCATGCCTGCCCGTACGTTGAAACGTGGGGGCGGCTGGGTAGCCCGGCCCTGAGGACCGCGTCCTTCCGAGGAAGGACCGCGCCGCTACGCCTCCGGCCCACCTCGATAGAACTGGGTGTGGGGGTAGAAGTCCTCCCAGGCCCAGTCGTACGCGGTGCTGGAGGGCAGCTCCTTCAGGAGCTCCCCCCTTAGCGGCCCCTCCAGGGCAAAGCCCTTCGTCGGGTCCCACACGCTCCCAGTCCCCGCGTCCACGAGCCTTCCGTCCGACCACTGGAACTCCAGCGCCAGGTCCCCGGCCCTACGCACAAAGATGTGGACCGACCGGTCGTCTGGGTTGGCGTACACCAGCACGGGGACCTCGCCAACCGCGTCGTTCACCACCACGCGTTCGCTCACCTCGTCAAACGGGTACGCCTTCGCGTGCTCGCCTAGAGCGACACCGATCACATACGAACCGGCGTAGGAGCGGAAGGGTTCGCTCGGGGAGAGTCGAAAGAGCGGCTTCGATGTCTTCAGGACCAGGGTGTCCGCGTGCTCCTTTTTCCACGTGCCCCAGGGCACGACGGTGGAGGGCAGCATCTCCAGCCTGACCCCCTTAAGCGGACCCTGGATCGCCACCCCGGTGGGCTGGGACCAGACGGAGTCCGACTCTCGGCTGAGCCAGGTCATGGCGTTCATGTACAGGCCGCCGTAGTTGGCGAAGGTCTGGGCCTCCCCGTCGATCCGCCGGTCATGCACGAGACCGGTAGCGCAAATTGGTCACCACGTGACCAGGACAGGCACCCCCCCCACCACGTCGTTGACCATCTCGCGGAAGTTGAGCGTATCCACCGGATAGGCGCGGGCGTCGCCGTTCACCGATAGCGCCAGGACGTAGTCCCGGTCGTCCAGGTGGGTGTCCGAGGCGCGCACGAACTCCGGTTCGTAGATAGGTCGGATCGCGTCGATCCCCAGGAGCTTCTGCATTCGGATCGCCCGGAAATCAACCTCCGCCCGTTCCGTCGAGGCCGCTCCGGTCCCCGTGTAGGCGACGAATGGCGCCGGCGCCGCTCCCGGGGATGCCTCTAACCCTCCGGACTCGGGCGCGACGGCCGCCGCGGTCCGGCTGGCGGCAAAGTCGTCGGGGAATCGGTCGCGGGGGTCGTCCTCCGAGCGGGCGACGCCCCACAGCACGACCGCGGCGAGAGCGGTCCTCCGCGACGGCTGGGCGCTGACGGTCATTGGTTGTCCTCCGTTGGTCGGTTGGAACGCCGCATCCCGTGGCGGCTCTGACCTTTGAGATGCCTTGCGCCGTCAAGAGGGTGCGCACCCGCAGGCCGCGCATCTCCCCGCCCCTCCGCGTCATCGAATGGCGGTGAAGGGCCGCTCGGGAGCGGATAGCGTGGAGGACACACATGCCCAAGAACAGGCGCCCGCGGCGGAACGGGGGCGGCGCACGGGCGCGATCGGGGCAGCGGCGTTCCGAGAGCCGGCGAGGCTTCTGGATCGCGGGCGCGGTAGTCGTCGCCGCGGTGGGCCTAGTCGCTCTGGGGCTGAGCGCCCTGGCGACGACGGGCGGAGGCGACTTCGCGTTCGAGTCCTACCAGGGCGACGGGACGCTGGACAGCGGCGAACACCAATTCTCAGAGGTGTTCGCCGCCGGGAAGCCCGTTGTCCTGAACTTCTGGGCGGGGCTGTGCCCACCGTGCCGGGCGGAGATGCCGGGCTTCCAGCGGGTGTACGAGCGTCACCAGGACGAGATCGACCTACTAGGGCTGGACGTCGGTCCGTTCATGGGCCTCGGATCGAACAGCGATGCCCGGGCCCTCCTCCAAGAGTTGAACGTGACCTACCCTGCGGGGCGAGCCCTGGGCCGGAGCCCCGTAACCCAGTACGGCGTGGCCAGCATGCCCACCACCGTGTTCCTGACGCCGGACATGGAGGTCTTCGCCGTGCGCCAGGGGCTGCTGTCCGAGGACCGGATGGAGAACCTGGTCCAGCGCCTATTGGAAGCCTCGGCGGCAAGCTCCTGAGCCTGGGGATGGCCGTCAACGCGGGCGACGCGCAAGCTGTTGAGGAGGAGGCGGTATGGACCGTTCGACACGAGGCATCACGAAGGGCATCGGCG
>CAYTEC010000027.1:9500-24927 GCA_964436745.1 uncultured Dehalococcoidia bacterium
CGGCGCTCGGGTGGGCGGGCGGCATGGCGGCGGCGGCCGTGGTGGTCGGCGCGGCAGTGAACCCAGCGCTGGGACGCTCGGTACACTGGGACCGGATGGCGGTGCTGGCCGCCGTGCTCTTCGTGGCGCTGGCGGTGGCTCTCCGGCGTCGGTGGCTGTAGGGGGCCGCCGCCGGCCCTCTGGATCCCCCAACCTCCTCTCCATCGCACCCCCGGGCCTTTCGGTGTTACGCAATGGCGTTCTTGTCCGTTCATCCAGAGCTTGTCGAAGGACGGACGGGCTGCTGGAAGGCCATCCGCTCGTGGTTCGACAAGCTCACCAAGAGCGAGAAAAGACTCCCGGTTGACAATCGAAAGCCCCTGACCGCACCCCCCTGCACTTGACTTCGCACGCCGGAAGCGCTAGAAGAAAGGCGGACATCAGCCCGCCATCGCTCGCGGGCGAAGTCACGCACACAAGGAGGGGCAGCTATGCCGGACAAGAAGTCGGCCGAGGAGATCTTGGCGGACGCGCGGAAGCTCATCGGGCGCGAGACCAAGCCCGTGAAGGCGCTCTACCCCGTTGAGTACGACCCGATCCGCCGCTTCTGCCACATGACCAACGACGAGAACCCGCTCTTCCTCGATCCCGAGTACGCCAAGAAGAGCCGCTTCGGCGAGATCATCGCCCCCATGACCGCGGTCTCGCTGATGACGGGGAACGGCATCTGGCCCCCGGCCCCCGATACAGGCGAGCAGCTGCCCTCCATTCCCAGCCTGGGCGACCGCGCCATCAACCTGACGACGGAGTGGGAATTCTTCAAGCCTGTCAAGGTGGGCGATCACCTCTCCACGTCCAACCGGATCGCCGACGTCTACATCAAGCCGATCCGGCTGGACCCGAAGGCCTTCTGGACCGTCACGGAAGAGGTGGTCCGAAACCAGGGCGGCGAGGAAGTTGCGGTCTACAGGAACATCGGACTCTCCCACCGCTCGCCCGAAGAGGTGGCGGCGGACCAGAGTTAGCCTCGGCGGAAGCGACACGGCGCAAGTAGAGGGAGGGCCACCGCCGGCGGTGGCCCTCCCTCTCTTCGTCCTACGACGGTGCCAGGTCTGTGGCTCCGGCCTCCATCGGACCGGCGCACGACAGGCCGAGCCCCAGGCTCGGCCCTCGCCCTCGGTCGTCGTCACACCGCAGGGAGGCGCATCCGCGCCACGAGCACCGGCGGCAGGTCCGGGGTGTTCGCGAACGACAGCGGCCGGGCCAGCGGGGATCTCGGTTCTCGGGGCAGCGTCGGCTCCTCTAGTCGGTCGAGCACGAAGCCTTGCTCGAAGCACGTGTTGAGCAGCAGGCCCAGGGGCCGGTGGAAGTAGTGCTGCGGCTCCGGCTGCCCCGGCACGCCGACGCCCAGGTAGGTGAATGGCGTCGCGTAGTCGGTCACCGTGACGCCGAACGTGGTGACCAGCTCTCCCCCGGTGTCCCGCTCCTCCGCCACCCGCCGCACCGACCCCGAGTTCAGGACCGGGTGCGTCACCGAGAACACGAAACGCCCCCCAGGCCTTAGCAACCTAGGCAGCGTCCCGATCATCGGCTCGATGGCCGCCATGTCCATCAGGGCCATGGTGCACACGACCGCGTCGAATCCCCCGCCTCACGCCAGGGACAGGAGCGACACCGGGTCCGAGGCGTCCGCCACGTGGTACGCGATGCGGCCCTCGTACGCCGTCGAGCGCTCGCGGGCGCGCCGCACGAACCGCTCGGAGTGGTCCACGGCCACGACGATGGCCCCGGCGTCCGCCATCCGACGCGCGAACCGGCCAGCGCCGCAGGCGACGTCCAGCACGTGCTCGCCGGGCTGGAGAGCCAGCAGCCGCTCCGTGGTCGGCTCGATGAGCAGGTCCTGGGTATCGTTGCCGTCGCCGATGCGGTCGTCCCACCATTCGGCCAGCCGGTTCCAGACCTCGGCCGTGCGCGGCGTGTACTCCGGGAAATCGGGGGACGGGTGGTCGGGCATGGCTAGGCCGCCCCCCGCTATTCCACCCCCGCGTGGAAGCGATGGTAGTCAGCCACCTTGCGCAGCGCCCGCGCGGCCCGCTCGTACGTCGAGTACGTGGGGATGTCCGCGGCCCGCAGCCACCCATCCATCGCGTGAACCGCCTCGGCGTCCGCGTACGGGTTCGTGGAGTGGAGCACCGCCACCATGGGCTTGTCCACCTTGCCCTTCAGACCAATGTACTCCCCAATCTGCTCCTCCGCCGCCTGCGGGCTCCGTCGGAAGACCTGGGGGCTGAACTGCATCATGAGCGTGTCCACGTTGGGGTCGCTGGCCCAGATGTTCAGGATCGGCTCGAAATGCTCGCGGTTCATCGCGCCGATGTCTATCGGGTTGTAGAAGCTGGCCCCCACCACCTGCATGATCTCCCCCAGCTGGTCCAGGGAGTCCTTGGTCAGCATCGGAACCGCCATCCCGGCCTTGGAGAAGGCGTCGGTCATCGATACCGATTGTCCCCCAGTGCCCCCGGTCAGCCCGACGTTCAGCCCCGTGAATGCAGGGAGGAACGCCAGGGCCTTCAGGGTGTCGGACGCCTCCTCCAGGTTGTCGGCGCGGATCGCGCCCGCCTGCCGGATCACCGCGTCCCACGTATCCATCGACTCTCCGATGGAGCCGGTGTGCGACGACGTCGCGCGCTTCCCCGCCTCGGTCTGACCGCCCTTCCACACCAGGACGGGCTTCTTCTGCGTGGCTTCCCGCAGCTTGCGGAAGAAGCTGCGGCCGTCGCGTAGACCTTCGATGTACATGGCGATGATCCTCGTGCCCTCGTCCTGCACGAAGTAGTCCAGCCAGTCCTCGTTCTCCATCACAACGCCGTTGCCGAAGCTCACCACCACCCGGAGCTCGACGCCGTTGGCGTGGGCGGTTGAGGCCAGCCCCCCCGCGTGACCGCCGCTCTGCGAGACCACGGTCACATCGCCGTCGGCGCCCGCGACCTGGTCGGCGCTGAACCGAACCCCGAGCTTCGGGTTGAAGAGCCCCATGCAGTTCGGCCCCAACAGCACGATTCCCGAGTCCCGCGCCATCTGAGTGATCGTCTCTTGCAGGGCGATCCCCTCTTCGCTCCCCGACTCGGCGAACCCCGACGTGAACATGCCGACACCCGCCACGCCCTTCGCGATGCAGTCCTTGAGGACGATGGGAGCGATCCTGCGTGGCACCGCGATCACCGCGTAGTCGATCTCGTCCGGGATGTCCGTCATCTTTGAGTAGTTGGGGACGCCCATGGCTTCGATGCCGGGAATCTCGTTCGGGTCGAGCTGCACGGAGAAAACCTTCCCCTGGAAGGTCTTCATGCTATTGAGCCACTGGTAGGCCGGCCCCTTGTCGCCAATGACGGCGACGGCCCGGGGGTTGAGCGCCTTCGTGATCCGGCTGGTTTCGACGGCCATGCTTCTGTTTCCTCCACCCTCGGGGTTATTGACGGCGCGACGCATCTCCGAATGGCCTCCGCCCTTGCACGACGACGAGGGTACGCCCTGGGGTTGCGACGGTCAACCGCGACCGCGCGCAACGCGAGGAGCGGAGGGATTGGGGGGCGGCACGAAGCCAGCCGAGGGCCTGGCGAAAGCGGGGTGATGGGCCTACGGGTCCGGGGGTGATGCGCTCCGAGACCAGGGGCGAAGGCCCCCACAGCTCCATCTCCAGGTTGGCGGTCAGGGTTCCCAGGTCGTCCAACAGCCCCTGTGTGTTCGGGGCGTTGTACCAGGAAGTCCAGTCCTCCAGCCGGGCGAGCTCCACGGTGAGGATGACCCGGCTCCTCCGCATGAGCGGCCGGTAAGCCCGGAACCCCACGAACCCCGGCCACTCGAAGGCCTTCTGGATCTCCGAGCCCACCCACTCGCCATATGCGGCGGCGCCTTCGGGCGGAACCTCCTATTGGATCACGGCCATGACTGCTGATGGCACTATTAGTTGAACCTACAGGGGTTTATCTCAAGCTCATTGTACACGAAATCATTAACGTCCCTTATGATGCCTACGATGGTTACCGTCTAACCTTTCCTCAGTTCGAGGAGGTCTGTCGATTGACTCTTGTCAAACTTGCACTCAGCACCTGCCATCTGAAACTCGTCAGACCCAAGGGGGACGATATTGAGGTCGTTCTCATGGATTTGGCTAATCTCACCGTCCATACTCACGTACATTCCAATGTATCTTGCATCGGCCGCGACTTCGTTCGCATCTCGGAGGTCTAGTATCTCTCGTAGGTTAACTATAACGGGGACTGGCGCCGGTGTGCTTGTTGGCGCTGGTTTGGATGTATCCGCAGCCTGGTTGGCACCTTGTTGTGCTGTCACAGACTCGGAATCCGAGTCAGCGCTAGGTATCGCCATGATCAGTATCAGTGCCAGGAGTCCTAGGCCTGCTAGAAGACCTCCGAAGCCCTTCTCCTTCTTTCGAAGAAAGTACCAAGCTCCTAAGGCCCAACCCAGAGGGAATATCACGAACGCAACCACTGCAAGAATGATCTTGCCGATCACAAGGCACCACCATCGTCGTCTGCCTTCGTCACCAGGGTCCAAGCCGCAGCGAGGCCCCTTGGCATCGGCGCCCGCCGACGCTACACGCCCGGGTCGCCGTTGTGGGCGTAGTCCTGGTTGGTGTAGACCCCCAGGTCACGGCCCTGGTGAACGTGAACGATGAACTCTTCTCGGTTGACGCCGACCGCGTCCACCAGCTCCTCGTCGACCATCTCCACCAGGGCCTGGATGCTCTCCTGGGTGAGACTCTCCGCCACGCAGAGGGTGGCATGGACGATGGAAGAGGTGAAGTGGAGGTCGAGCCGCCCCACGGTCTGGTCTTCCTCCATCACCGTGTAGCACTCCGAGTATGCGGTCCGACACTCGCGCTGGAAGTAGTATCCCTCCACGCTTGCCTCCTCTGGCATGGTTTGCGACTAATGAGCGGTCGGGGGTCCGTCCCTATTCCCGCGCCTGGCCGGAGCCCATGACCACCCACTTGTACGATGTGAGCTCGCGGAGGCCCATCGGCCCCCGAGCATGATACTTGCTGGTGCTGATGGCCACCTCCGCCCCCAGGCCCAGCTGCGCGCCGTCGTTGAAGCGGGTGCTCGCGTTCACCAGCACCACCGCGGCATCCACCTCGTCCGTGAAGCGCATCGCCGCGGCGTAGTCCTCCGTGATGATGGCCTCGCTGTGGCCCGAGCCGTATGTCTCGATGTGCTCCAACGCCTCGTCCATCGTATCGACGACCCGGATCGATAGCACCAGGGCCAGGAACTCCTGGCCCCAGTCATCGTCTGTGGCGGGGACCACGGCGGCGGCCCCCAGGGGGCCCAGCAAGCTTGCTGCCCGACGGTCGCACCGCAGCTCCACCCCTGCCTCGCCAAGGGAGCGGGCCAAGGGCGGCAGCACACGGGGGGCGGCCTCCACGTGCACCAGCAGCGTATCCAGGGCGTTGCAGACGTACGGGCGCTGCACCTTGGCGTTGAAGCCTATTCGGTTCGCCATTTCCGCGTCCGCGGAGCGATCCACGTAGGTGTGGCACACTCCGATGCCGCCGGTCACCGCGGGCATCGTCGCATTCTCTGACACGAATCGGACCAGGTCCGCGCCCCCACGGGGGATCAGCAGGTCGATGTAGTCGCGCATGCGGAGGAGCTGGGTCACGAGCGCCCGGTCCGTATCGTCGATGAACTGGACGGCGTCTCGAGACACCCCGGCCGACTCCACCGCGTCCCGCACCAGAGCCGCCAGGGCCGTGTTGGAATGGATCGCCTCGCTCCCGCCGCGCAGAATGCACGCGTTCCCGGACTTCAGGCAAAGGGCGGCGATGTCCACGGTGACGTTGGGGCGGCTCTCGTAGATGACGCCCACGACCCCCAGGGGCACCCGTCGCCGCCCCGCGACAAGGCCGTTGGCAAGGGTCCGCGTATCCAGCTGCTCGCCCACCGGGTCCGGGAGGGCCGCCACGGACCGCGCGTCGTCGGCCATTCCTCGAAGCCTCCCCGAGTCCAGCATCAGCCGGTCCAGGAGGGCGTCCGACAGGCCGCGCTCGCGGCCGGCCTCCAGGTCCCGTGCGTTTGCGGCGAGCACCGGACCATGCTGGGTCTCCAGGGCATCGGCGATGGCGCGGAGCGCCCGGTCTTTGGCGGCGCTGGGGGTTCGGGCCAGCGCGCGAGCCGCGGCGCGGGCGGCGCGCCCGATCGCCTCGAGCTCGGGGGTGATAGCGGCGGTCTGCATGGCGCGAGTCACCTCACAGGGGGACCATGTTGTTGCGGTGGATCACCTCGTCGCCGTAGTGGTGCCCCAGCGTTTCGGCGATCCGGTCCGAGCGCGTGCCAAGGATGCGGCGCACGTCGGCGGCGTCGTAGTTGACGATCCCCGCCGCCACCCTCTCGCCACCAGGGCCGAGCACCGGGGCCACCTCGCCCCGCTGGAACGTGCCCCGGACCTCGAACACCCCGGCTGGGAGGAGGCTGCCGCCGTTCTCATGAAGCGCCCGCACCGCGCCCGCGTCGACCACCAGAGCCCCCTGCGTCGTGATCACCGAGAGCATCCAGCGCTGGCGGCTCTCCTTGTGGCTGGCCTTGGACGGGAACGTGGTGCCCAGCGCCTCGCCATCCGCCAGCCGCGTCAGTACGTCAGGGACACGGCCACCGGCGATGACCACCGTCGTGCCGGAGGCGGTGGCCAGCCGCGCAGCGCCGAGCTTCGTGACCATTCCCCCACGCCCGCGGCCCCCCCAGGAGCCGGTCGCCCGCGCCTCAACCGCGTCCGCGTCCTCGACGACCGGGACCAGGCGAGCGTCGGCGTCGGTGTGTGGGTCGGCCGTGTAGAGCCCATCCACATCGCCCAGTAGCACCAGCAGGTCCGCATCGACGATGTTGGCAACCAGGGCGGAGAGGGTATCGTTGTCGCCGATGACCTCGCCCTCCAGCTCCTCCACGGCCACCACGTCGTTCTCATTGATGATCGTCACCACGCGCAGCGCGCAGAGCCCTAGCAGGAGGTTGCGGATGTTGAGGTAGCTGACGCGGTCGGCCACGTCCCCCCGTGTGAGCAAGGCCTGGGCCACGGGAATGCTATTCTGGGCGAAGAGTTGCTCGTAGGCATGCATCAAGCGGCTCTGGCCAACTGCCGCCAGCGCCTGGCGCAGAGGCACCGCCGCGCGTCCTTCTCGCTGCTCCCGCTCCTGCCAGCCCTCCAGCGCGTGCCGTCCCGCAGCCACCGCCCCGGACGAGACGACGAGCACGTCGCGGCCTTCCCGGTGCAGCGCCACTACCTGCGCGACCAGGGACGCCATCACCTCCGGGTCGAGCCGGTCGGCGCCCCCCGTGAGGAGGCTGGTGCCCAGCTTGACCACGACCCGTCGATAGCGCTGTCCGGGCTCGATGCCGGACCGCTCCTCGGCCTCCGCCCGGAGGTCCACCGCCTCCGACCGTCTAGAAGTCGCCACCGTCGCCCGCCCTTCATCCGAATTGCGAGAATCATTATACATCACGACCAACGCAGACCGAGAGCGCCGGGCTCGATGGTGGTAGAATGGCGCGGAGGCCAGCGTCGGGGCGACCCCGGGACGCGCTGGCCCTTTCGGCGTGTGGGGGGCTTCGCCCCTCAGTTCCAGACGGAGCAGCCAGGCGACCGCCAGCCGTAGGCTCGGGACGCTCGATGATCGGCCACGGCCTCCAAAAGGGGAAGAAGAAATGGGGATGGGGGGACTCCTCGAGCTGGTGGAGGGCCTTTCCGCGTACCGGTCCGTCCGGTACGCGCTGGCCGCCGCCGCGCCCTCGGAGGGACCTCAGCGGCTGACGGTGCCCGACGCCGCGCGAGCGTGCCTCGTGGCGGCGCTGTGGCGCGGGCTTGGGAGCGCGGCGCTGGTGGTCGCCCCCAGGCCCGACTCCGCCGACCGGCTCGCCAACGAGCTGGCGACGTGGCTCGGACCGGCGGATGGCGCGTCCGGCGACGCGTCTCCTGTCCTCCGATGGCCTGAGAGCGAGGCTCTCCCCTTCGAGCGGCTGGCAGAAGACTCCGCCGTCGCCCACGGCCGCCTCCGCATCCTCTCGACCCTTTCTCGCGACTCCCGAACGGACGCGCCAGCACCCGACTCGGCTGAACGTTCACCCTCCGCGCTTGAGAACCCGGACACCCACGAAGGTCAAGGACCCGCCCTTGTGGGTGCAGGGCACGCCCTGCCAGGTCAAGGACCTGTCCTTGTGGGATCGGTGGAGGGGCTGCTGCAGCGAACCATCCCCCCCGCCACCTTCCAGGCGGGCCGACACGTTATCCGCGTGGGGGACACGGTCCAGGTGTCGGCACTGCTATCGCGCTGGACCGCCCTCGGCTACGAGGTCGAGGCCGCCGTGGAGGTCCCAGGCGCCGCGAGTCGCCGGGGCGGCATCCTCGATATCTTCCCTCCACATCTCGCCCAGCCCGTACGGATCGAGCTCTTCGGCGACACCGTTGAGAGCATCCGCGCCTTCGACCCGGTGACCCAGCGCTCCGAGGAGGCCGTGGACGAGGTAGAGGTCATCCCCGCCAGCGAACAGGCCCTCGGCCCCCAGGAGGGCGCCAAGGGAGAGACGCCTGCCGCCGGGGTACGGTCGGCGGCCGACCTGCTGGCGCGCCTGGCCGCGGACGACCAGCCCACGGAGGCCATTCGGCAGATGCGGGGCGACTTGGAGCGGCTGCTGGCCGGCGAGGCGCTGCCCGAGTCTGGGCTGTACGCGGGCCTCTTCCGCGAGGGTTCGCTGCTCGACTACCTGCCGGGGGACACCCTGGTGGTGCTTGTGGACCCGGACCGTGGGGAGCTGGAGGCCGCTGAGCTGGAGGAGCAGGGTCGGGCGGCTCGGAGCGCGCGGGTGGAGCGCGGGGATCTCCCGGAGGGCTTTCCCTCGCCGTGGTGGACGTGGGAACAGACGCGGGCCGCGCTCGACGACTTCCCTCGGCGGCTGCGCGTGGACTGGCGACCCTCGGCGGACGAGGGTGACCTGGGAATCCTCCCCGCGCCCAGCTTCTGGGGGCAGCTCGGAACGTTCGCACCGGCGGTCGCGGGTCGCGTCCGGGGGGGCGAGCGGGTGGTGGTCCTGTCGGCCAGCGCGGAGCGGCTGGTGGAGGTGCTGAGCGACTACGAGGTGGGATCGGCCATCACGGAGGACCTTTCGTCGCCCCCGGAACCGGGTTCGGTGACGATCGTACCCACCGCCCTGGCGGAGGGCTTCCTGCTGCCCCTGGAATCGGGATCCCTGGCGCTCTTCACCGACGGCGAGGTGTTCGGGCAGGCGAAGCGACGCCGCGTTCTGCGCCGCCACGCCCTTCGTCGAGAAGCCTTCCTGGCGGAGCTGGTCCCCGGCAGTTACGTAGTGCACGTGGACCATGGGATCGGCCGGTTCGTGGGTACGCGGCAGGTCGGCGGCGAGCAGGGCGAGCGCGAGTATCTGACGATCGAGTACGCGGAGGGCGACCGCCTCCACGTCCCCACCGACCACCTGGACCGGCTCACGCCCTACGTGGCGCCCGGCGATTCGGCTCCCACCCTGACCCGCCTGGGCACGCAGGAATGGGCCAGAGCGAAGGACCGGGCACGGACGGCCGCGCGGCAAATGGCGGAGGAGCTGGTGGCACTGTACGCCGCGCGTCAGGTGCTCCCCGGCCGCGCTTTTCCCCCGGACACCCTCTGGCAGCGCGAGATGGAGGACGCGTTCCCGTACACCGAGACCCGGGACCAGGCCGAGGCCATCGACGCCGTAAAGGAGGCGATGGAGGCCCCCCATCCCATGGACCACCTGGTGTGCGGTGACGTCGGCTACGGCAAGACAGAGATCGCTATTCGTGCCGCCTTCAAGGCCGTGCAGGACGGTATGCAGGCGGCCCTCCTCTGCCCCACCACCGTCCTCGCCCAGCAGCACTACGCCACCTTCGCCGAACGGCTCCGGCCCTTCCCGGTCAAGGTGGAAGTCCTCAGTCGCTTCCGCACTCCCAAGGAGCAGCACGACGTAATCGAGAAGCTGCGGACGGGCGAAGTGGATATCATCATCGGCACCCACCGCCTCGTTCAGAAAGACGTCGTGTTCAAGGACCTGGGACTGGTGGTGGTAGACGACGAGCAGCGGTTCGGCGTCGCCCAGAAGGAGTGGCTCAAGCGGCTCCGCCAGGAGATCGACGTGCTCACCCTCACGGCCACGCCCATCCCACGGACGCTGTCGATGGCCCTCGCCGGGATCCGCGACATGAGCACGATCCACACGCCGCCCGAGCAGCGCCGGCCCGTGCGCACGTTCGTGTCCGAGTACGCCGACGACCTGACGCGCGAGGCCGTGCTGCGCGAGCTCGATCGGGGCGGCCAGGTGTTCTTCGTCCACAACCGCATCCGCGACATCCACGAGTGGGCCGCCAAGATCCAGGAGCTGGCGCCCCAGGCCAGGGTGACCGTCGGCCACGGGCGCATGCACGAGGACGAGCTGGCGGCCGTGATGGCCGACTTCATGGCAGGCAAGGCGGACGTGCTGGTGTGCACCACCATCATCGAGGCCGGCCTGGACCTCCCCAACGTCAATACCATCATCGTCCACCGCCCGGAGCTGCTGGGCCTGGCTCAGATGTACCAGCTACGGGGCCGGGTGGGCCGCGGCGACCGCAGCGCGCTGGCCTACTTCCTCACCCCGCCGGGCCGGCAGATCACCGAGGCGGCGGAGAAGCGGCTGAAGGCTATCCTGGCCTACCAGGAGCTTGGCGCGGGGTTCCGCATCGCCATGAAGGACCTGGAAATCCGGGGCGCGGGCAACATCCTGGGCCCGGAGCAGAGCGGCCACCTTCACGCCGTCGGCTTCGACCTGTACACGCGGCTCTTGGAGGAGGCGGTGGCGGACCTGCGCGAGGGCCGAGGCGAGCAGCCCTCGGAAGCGCGTCGCCGTCCCCCCCCTCAGGTGGCGGTGTCGCTGCCCCTGCAGGCCTTCATCCCGGACGAATACCTGCCGGATCTCCCTCAAAGGCTGGGGGTCTACCAGCGACTGGCCCTTGCCTCGGACACCGAGGAGGTGGTGGTGCTGGGGGAGGAGCTCCGGGACCGGTTCGGACCGCCGCCGGAGCCGGTAGCGAACCTGCTCTACACCGTACGGGTCAAGGTCCTGGCGGCCGCCGCGGGTGTGGAGGCCGTAACTCGCGAGGGGGACCAGATCGCGCTGCGACTCAAGGAGCCGGTGGGCGGAGCGCGACCGCTCCTCCAGCGGGAGCTGGGACCGGTGGCGACGGTGGGCCAGAGCCTGGTGCGGGTGCCGACGCGGGGGCGCTGGACGGAAGTGGTGGCGTGGACTCTGGAGCGGATGGCGGCGTTCCGGGAGCGGGTGCTGGGCATGGCGGGGGAGTGAGGGGGGCGCGCGGCAGCCGCCTTGACACGATGAGATGACCGTGCGTAGTATTCGTCATGGGTAGATGATCCTTTCATCCCTAATTGACGAATGTTTCGAGGAATCATCAGGTGTTGTACCTTCGATTCCGGCCCTCCATGGTCACGGACCAGCTTCGCCGGGACCTGGAGGCCGCCCGAGCGGAATTGGACCCGTACGCATCTTTGCCCTCCCAGTACACGGGAGAGCTGCGACGGCACGTTCTCGCCCAGAGCGTCCACTACTCAACGCGGATTGAGGGGAACACACTCACGATAGAGCAGGTGGAGAGCCTGCTGGCCGGCAAGAAGGTGGCTGCTCCTCGGGGACAGCTTCAGGAAGCTCAGAATCACGCCGAGGCCATCGCCTATGCTCAATCGCTGGCCGTCGGCCCCAACGAACGTATCACCGAAGACAACGTTCGGACCATCCACTACCTGCTGTCGAAGTCGCTGCCGGGGGGCTACGATCCGGGGCGCTACCGCACGGTTCAGAACTTCGTGATCGACCGGCTGACCGACCGCCGCGTCTTCTTTCCTCCTCGCGAATCCGAGGTTCCAGACCTGATGGGCGAACTCTTGGATTGGCTGAACTCCGAGCGCGAGATGCCCCCAACCTATCGGGCAGCGCTCGCCCATCTGAATCTCGTCGCAGTTCACCCATTCCTCGACGGGAATGGGCGTACCGCCAGGGTTCTAGAAACCCTGCTGATGTACCAGGCCGACTACCGATCCCAGGCGCTCGTTTCGCTGGAAGCCTACTATGGTCGCGATACGCGAGCCTACTACGACGGGCTAAGGGCCTCCCTCGGCCCCCGCTATGGGCCGGACCGTGCGGACGTAACCCCATGGATCGACTACTCCCTCCGGGCCCACATTGAGCAGGCGAATGGGGCTGTGGAATCCGTCCGGAGGGTGGTGGCAGAGGTCGATGGCCTCTGGGAAGCGTTTGAGGGAGAGGGCGTCACGCCTTGGCAGAACCTCGCTCTGTGGATCGCTTGCCGATGGGGCCGGGCGTCGAATCGCGACTACCGCCTGATCGCCGCTCGATCTTCCCAACCAGCGGCTGGCGACCTCTCGAAGCTCGTGGAACTGGGACTGTTGCAGCGCATCGGCATGGGCCGCAGCACCGTGTACGTCGCTACCCCCCGCGTCCGCGTGGTCTTCGACCTGGCCCAGCCCAACACCGAGGACCCGGACCTCCCTCGCTCCTGACCCCCCCCCTCCGCTTGCCGCCCCCCGCTTGCAACGTGTACCATTGGAGCGTCGACCGCCAACGTCGTCGCCCGCAATCCGGCAAGGCCAGCGCCATGAATGCCGACACGCTCGTCACCGTCGCCGCGCCGGTATCCGACGCCGACGCCCCCGTCGTCGAGGGCTTCGTCGATGAGGTGTCCCGCGTCCTCCAGGAGAACTACCGCTACTAC
This sequence comes from uncultured Dehalococcoidia bacterium, assembly GCA_964436745.1. GTDB lineage: Bacteria > Chloroflexota > Dehalococcoidia > Lucifugimonadales > UBA1127 > CAYTEC01. Next base: position 22,305 of record CAYTEC010000027.1, read on the forward strand.
GAGATCCTGCTCGTCGACAACGGCGCGTCATTGCTGGGCGGCGTCACCGACCAGATCGAGGCGCTCCAGAAGCGGACGCCCAATATCCGGCACATCAAGCTCTCCCGGGCATACGAAGAAGAGATCGTCTTCTCCGCCGCCCTGGACCACGGCATCGGCGACTTCGTTGTGCTAATGGACCTCAACCGAGACCCGCCCTCGCTCATCCCTCAGCTCGTCGAGACGTGCGCCTCCGGCCACGACGCGGTCATCGGCAGCTACGACAAGCGCCGCGAGACCGGGTGGCTAGACCGCCTTGGGTCGCGCCTCTTCTACCGTCTCTCCACCGCCATGACCGGGTACCGGATCGACCCACAGGCCGGCAACTTCCGGGTGCTCAGCCGCAGGCTGGTCAACTCCATCACCCGCATCAAGTCGAAGAACCGGTACATCAAGTACCTCATGGAATACGTGGGCTACAGCCACGCCTCTGTCCAGTACAAACGGATCAACCGCAGCGGCAGGCCCGCCAGGCGCGGCCTGCTCCAGTCGCTGGGCCTGGCCGTGAGCGTGATCGTCTCCAACTCGGACAGGCCGCTTCGGTTCGTCTCCCTGCTGGGCCTGGGCGCCACGTTCCTCAACCTCTTGTACGGCGTGTTTGTCATCGTCGTCACCGCCCTCCAGAACGTCCTACAGGGCGTCTCGGTCGCCCAGGGGTGGGCGTCCACCAACCTGTTCACCGCCGGCATGTTCTTCCTGCTCTTCCTCATGCTCGCCGTGCTCGCCGAGTACGTGCTCAAGATCCTGAACGAGAGCCGGGAGCGCCCGCTGTACCACGTGGCCTACGAGACCACCAGCACGGTCGTCGAGGAGCAGCGTGACCGTGTCAACGTTGTCTAGACCTCACCTGCCGGGACGGGGATGCCCTCGCCGCTCGACCCGCCAGTGGTTCGACAGGCCTGTCCTCGTCCTTCCCAGAGGGGAGGACGAGGGGCTCACCGAGAACGGGGCCTGGACGTGAAGACCGCGTTGATCGGCCACACCGGCTTCGTCGGCGGCAATCTGCTCAGGCAGACGGCGTTCGACGACCTCTACGCCTCCGCAAACATCGCGGACATCCGCGGCCGGGAGTACGATCTGGTGGTGTGCGCCGCGCCGTCTTCGGTCAAGTGGCTCGCGAACCAGCGGCCCGATGAGGACCTGGCGCACATGGAGCGGCTCATGGACGATCTGCGGCACTGTCGGGCGGAGACCTTCGTCCTCACGTCCACCGTAGACATCTACCCCGAGCCCGTGGGCGTCGACGAGGACACTCCCATCGACCCCGAGCGCGCCCAGCCGTACGGCCGCCACCGCTTCTACCTGGAGGAGTTCTGCCGCGGGCACTTTTCGCGCACGTGCGTGGTCCGCTTCCCCCACCTCTACGGCCCGGGCATCCGCAAGAACTTCGTATACGACCTGATCCACCGCAACGCCCTCCACCTGACGCACCGCGACAGCGTGCTCCAGTTCTACGACCTGACCGACCTTTGGCGAGACCTCGCGCCGGTGATCGATCTCGGGCTGCCCCTGGTCAACTTCTCGACCGAGCCCATCAGGACGGGCGACCTGGCGAGGGAGTGCTTCGGGATGGAGTTCGACACCGTGACCGAGGCGCCGCCACTCCGGTACGACATGCTGAGCCGGCACGGCGAAACGCTGGGATGGGGCGGGGAGCGCCTGCAGACCCGCTCAGACACCTTCCGGCGCGTCCGTGCCCTGGCGGAAACGGAAGCCGGGGAGTCGGCCGGGTGAACGTCGCCATCTCAAACATCGCCTGGGACCGCCACGAGGACGAGCCGGTGCGCGGCGTCCTGGAGAGCCACGGTGCAAAAGGGGTCGAGGTCGCGCCGACGAAGGTCTGGGACCGCCCCCTTGAGGCAACCGACGACGACCTCTTGGCCTACAGCCGCTGGTGGGCGGGCCGGGGCATGGCCGTCGTGGCCGCCCAGTCGCTCCTATTCGGGCGGCCGGATCTGGTGCTCTTCCGAGAGCCGGAGGCCCGCGCCAGAATGCTCGCGTACCTGTCTGAGGTGGTCCGCGTGTGCGCCACCCTTGGAGCCCGCGCGCTGGTGTTCGGCTCCCCGGGGAATCGGATCGTCGGCGGCATGCCCCGGCGAGAGGCGATGGAGATCGCCGTGCGCTTCTTCTCGGACCTGGGCGACGTGGCCTCCGAGCACGGCACTTGCCTCTGCATCGAGGCAAACCCCGCCGAGTACGGGGCCGACTTCGTCCAGACCACCGCGGAGGCGACCGACCTGGTGCGGCGGGTGGCGAACCCCGGCTTCCGCCTCCACGCCGATGTCTCCACCATGATCATCAACGGTGAGGAGTGCGAGGCGGCCATCGAGGACGGCTTCGACCTGCTCCGGCACGTCCACGTCAGCGAACCCCACCTGGGCATCGTCGGCGCGTGGCCCGCGTACCACGCCCGCGTCGCGAACCGGCTGCGGACCCTCGGCTACGGCCGCTGGGTGTCCATCGAGATGCGCGCGGGCCAGGCCGAATCGAACCCCGAAGCGGTCCGCCGCGCCGTCGAGTTCGCCATGGGATGCTACGGCTGACGCCCTACACTCTCCACCAGTGGTCTGGGGAATCGTCGAGC
>CAYTEC010000028.1:0-5126 GCA_964436745.1 uncultured Dehalococcoidia bacterium
CTTGCCGGCCGTTCAGCGGTCCGTGCATCCAAGTGATTTCAGGACTGACTCGCGTCTGCGCCCGCCAACTCTAACCCACCCATACATGTGACCCCCACCCTTCACACTACCCCGGTATGGGGGGGTCAGCTTTGGCGTAGATACGAGGCGTTGGCAACATTTTGGCAACGTACTGCCGATGACGGGATGGGACGCGGCGGAATGGGTAGATACTGAGACACTCGCGGCGGCGGAGGCAGTGGCACATCGCCAGATAGGGAAGCACGGGGCGACACGAAGGGCGTGGATTTTCAAGACCGCCGCCTTCGTCCGCTCGGCCACCCCTCCCCGATCCGCGCCCAAGACCCCTGCGCGGAATCTGACATCCGGTTGGCAACCCTGTCGCCCTGAGCGCCCCACCGAGCCGGCGCTCCGCAGCCCGGTAGTCCGGGCTGGCTGCGTGGATGTCTGGCTCAGCCATGGTGGTGACACTGGTGCCGCCCGCTTGCAGACCGCCGACCATCGCACCAGGATGCAGCATAAGAGAGGCATGGGCGTCGTGCAAGCCGCGGCAGGTCATCCGTCGCCCCGACCCCGGGTGCGAGGGGCTTCTTCCCTACCAAGGAAGGACCGAACCACCGAACGCCGAACGTGGAGGGGTTGCCACGTGAGAGTGAGAAGGGTATCCTTGATTGTGTTGCTTCTCCCAGGAGACGGCCGCTTTCCGGACGGTCGAGTGCCGAGGTGGCGGAACGGTAGACGCGCTACGTTCAGGGCGTAGTGGGCGTAAGCTCGTGTGGGTTCAAATCCCTCCCTCGGCACCAAACCGACTCGCGCTTGTAGCTCAAGTGGATAGAGCGCAGCCCTGCGGAGGCTGAGGCTGTGGGTTCGAGTCCCGCCAAGCGCACCACTCCATCCGATCATGGGTCCGCTCCGGGCGGTTAGCTCAGCTGGCTAGAGCGCCTGCTTTACACGCAGGAGGTCGCCGGTTCAAGTCCGGCACTGCCCACCATCGCGCGGGTTGCTTGACAGGCGCTGATACGCCACCTAGAATATGCCGTGGCTGGGTAGCGCATGAGGCCCACGCCTTCCCCGCGCCCCATACCCTGATTCGGGGACTGATAGAGACGACCCATCCTCGACGAGCCGATTGGACCCCGTTGACGCTAGGCCCGCGTCCCCCGTGCATCTCTGCGTAGGACAGTTCTACCAAGCTCTATGGCGAAGTACATCTTCGTGACCGGCGGCGTCGTAAGCTCCGTAGGCAAGGGGGTTAGCGCCGCGTCGATTGCTCGAATCCTCAAGAGCAGTGGCCTCCGTGTCTCCGTCCAGAAGCTCGACCCCTACCTCAATGTCGACCCTGGCACCATGTCCCCGTACCAGCACGGCGAGGTCTTTGTTACGCGCGACGGCAGCGAGACCGACATGGACCTGGGCCACTACGAGCGCTTCACCGACCTAGAGCTGACCAGCACCTCCAACCTCACCGCGGGCCAAGTCTACGGATCGGTGATCGCCAAGGAGCGACGGGGCGACTTCCTCGGCGGGACTATCCAGACCGTCCCACACGTCACGAACATCATCAAGGAGCAGATGCTGCTCCTGGCCGAGGAATCGGACCCGGACGTCGTAGTCGTGGAGGTAGGGGGCACCGTTGGCGACATCGAGGGGCTTCCGTTCCTGGAGGCCATCCGGCAGATGCGCAACGAGGTCGGTCGCGACAATGTTTGCTACATCCACGTGACCCTCCTGCCATACATCTCATCCACGGGCGAGCTCAAGACCAAGCCGACCCAACACAGCGTGAAAGAGCTCCGCGCCATCGGGATTCACCCGGACTCCATCATCTGTCGCAGCGACCAGCCCGTCTCAGAGGAGATCAAGGACAAGATCGCCCTCTTCTGCGACGTGGGACGGGACGCTGTAATCCCCCTCCTCACGGTCTCGACCATCTACGAGGTGCCCCTCATTCTCCAGGAGGCCGGGCTGGGTCGCCTGGTGATCGAGACACTCCGGCTTCCGGTATCGGAGCCGGACCTGGAGGACTGGTCGGACCTGGTGAGGCGCATCAAGGCCCCCCGCGAGCCGTTGGAAGTGGCGGTGGTCGGCAAGTATGCTGACCTCCCGGACGCCTACATCTCGGTCAAGGAGGCCCTCCACCACGCCGGCCTCACCCACGACCGGGATATCAAGGTCACATGGGTGCCATCCGAGGACATCGAGCGGGACGGACCGGAAGCCCATCTTAGGTCCACATGTGGCATCATCGTGCCTGGCGGGTTCGGCCCGCGGGGCGTTGAGGGGATGATCACCGCCGCCCGCTACGCCCGCGAGAGCGACGTGCCGTATCTGGGCCTCTGCCTGGGCATGCAGCTGATGGTGGTGGAGGCGTCCCGGAACCTTGCGGGGATGCCCCATGCCAACTCCACGGAGTTCGATCCGGAAACTCCCCACCCCGTGATCGATCTCATGCCCGAGCAGCGCTCGGTCACCGATTTGGGCGGGACGATGCGCCTGGGCGTTTATCCCTGCCGCCTGGCTCCGGGGACCATCGCCAGCCGCGCCTACGGCGTGGCGCAGATCGACGAGCGCCACCGCCATCGGTTCGAGCTGAACAACGACTACCGAGAAGCACTGCAGGCGGCCGGGGTGGTCTTCAGCGGCATCTCGCCCGACAACCGGCTGGTGGAGATCGCGGAGCGCGCGGACCATCCGTTCATGGTGGGCACCCAGTTCCACCCGGAGTTCCTTAGCCGACCGAACCGGCCCCACCCCCTGTTCCGGGACTTTATCAGCGCGGCCCGGCGCGTGGTACGTGCGGGCATGCAACCCCCGCTTCCGTTGGAGGAGGGCGGCGACAGCGCGGAGGCCCGTGAGCTGGTCCAGGCCCGCCGAGGGCGGAGCGAGGCTGAGAGCGCGAGTTGAGGGTATCGCAAGTGAAGCTGTTTCTGGACACCGCCAACCTGGACGAGATCCGAGAGGCCGCTGGCATGGGCTTCATCTCCGGGGTCACCACCAACCCCTCGCTCGCCGCGAAAGAGCGGATCGGGGACCTGGAGGCGTACCGGGCCGTGGTCATGGAGATTGCCGCCATAGTGGACGGGCCGATCTCGGTTGAGGTCACCGCTCCAGATACCGATGGCATGATCGAGCAGGCCCGCGCCATCGCGCCGTGGCACCCGAACGTGGTGGTCAAACTGCCCAGCACGCTCGAAGGGTTCCGCGCGATGGGCGTCGTGACGCGCGAGGGCATCCACGTCAACCAGACCCTCTGCTTCTCGGTGAACCAGGCGATCCTGGGGGCGCAGGCAGGCGCCAGCTACGTCAGCCCTTTCGTTGGCAGGCTGGACGACGAGGGCCACCACGGGATGGCGCTGGTGGGCGACATCGTCGAAATCTTTGACAGGTACGACATACCGACCCAGGTGCTGGCGGCCAGCATCCGCCATCCCCTTCACTGCGTTGAGGCGGCGCAGGTGGGCGCCCACATCGCCACCGTTCCCTTCAAAGTGTTGATGCAGATGGCCCACCACCCCCTGACGGACATCGGCGCTGCCCGCTTCCTGGAGGACTGGGAGCGAGCGTCCGGGGTCCGCGCATAGGCGTCCGGTCGGTGGCGATGCGCCCGTCTGGATGTCCATGTGGGCCGGCAGCTCGCACGCGCCGCCGCGCCCTCGTCCGGCGTGTCGGAGCGACAGCGAGCTATTGAGCAAGCCAAGCGCACGCGGCCTCCATCGTGAGGCGGAAAGCTGCGTGACCAACAAAAGAGTGGGGTCCCGATGTGTCGGGGCCGTGACCATTGGAGGCGAAGGAGCGGGATGAACCTCACAGAGCTACAGACCAAGACCAACGAGGAGCTACAGGACATCGCCCGCGCGGCGGGGGTCGAGAACGGCGGCCTGCGCCGCGACGACCTGGTCTTCCGGCTGCTGGAGGCCGACGCCCAGCAGCAGGGGTACGTCCTGGCCCACGGGGTTCTGGATATCGTCCAGGACGGCTACGGTTTCCTGCGGCAGAACGGGACGCGCCCCACGCCGGGGGACGTCTACGTCTCGCAGTCCCAGATTCGGCGCTTCTCCCTGCGCACCGGCGACCAGGTCACCGGCCAAGTCCGCTCCCCCAAGGAGGGTGAGCGCTACTTCGGTCTCATCCGCGTCGAGGCTGTCAACGGCGTCGACCCGGAGCAGGCCAGGGCTCGCCCGCACTTCGACAACCTCACGCCCATCTATCCCACCGAGCAGTTCCTATTGGAGTCGAACGCGGGCAACCTGGCGCAGCGGGTCATCGACCTGGTGGCGCCCCTGGGCAGGGGCCAGCGAGCCCTGATCGTCTCCCCGCCCAAGGCGGGTAAGACCTTCCTGCTCAAGAACATCGCCGCCGGGATCTCCGCCAACTACGACGACGTTCATCTGATGGTCGTGCTGGCCGGCGAGCGCCCGGAGGAGGTCACCGACCTCAAGCGAGCGATCCAGGGCGAGACCTTCGCATCGACCTTCGACGAGCCCGTCGAGAACCACTGCCGCACCGCCGAGGTCGCCTTGGAGCGCGCCAAGCGACTCGTCGAGTTCGGTCGCCACGTCGTCATCCTGCTCGACAGCCTGACACGACTGGTCCGCGCCTACAACCTGGCCCTTCCGTCCACCGGCCGCACCCTCTCCGGGGGCATTGACACCGCGGCGCTCTACCCGCCCAAGCGCTTCTTCGGCGCGGCCCGCAACACGGAGGAGGGCGGCAGCCTCACCATCGTCGCCACCTGTCTCGTTGAGACCGGAAGCCGCATGGATGAGGTCATCTACGAGGAGTTCAAGGGCACCGGCAACTCGGAGATCCACCTGGACCGCAAGCTGGCCGAGCGGCGCATCTTCCCCTCCGTGGACGTGCAGCGCAGCGGGACCCGGCGCGAGGAGCTGCTGTTGAGCGAGGACACCCTGAAGCGTGTCTGGCTCCTGCGAAGGATGATCACCATGATCACCTCCGGCGGCATGGACTCCTCCGACGCCACCGAGCGGATCCTGGAGCGCTTGGGCAAGACCAAGAAGAACGCCGAGTTCCTGGAGGGCCTCCGCGAGACCTAAAGGGGGCATTCGCCCGTCGCTTCGCGTGCCCCTCGCGCGCGGTCGCGCCCTCCAAATAAGGGTGGGTGCGAC